>CAZMNZ010000096.1:0-8776 GCA_964567765.1 uncultured Muribaculaceae bacterium | reverse complement strand
CCGGAAGCATTCTTCTACATCTATCAGGCATATCTGCTGCTGAAAGAGTAAGAGGAGCGACTTTAATGCGAGGAAGGTGCAGGCAGAGGAAGAAACAATCATTATAAAAGCCGATTCTCATTTCAAAATGTAGCCCCAATGTAGCCCCAATTTGAGACTAAAAATGCCCTACAACTATCTGTAGGGCATTTTCTTAGAGGTGCCTAGCGGAATCGAACCGCTGTAGCAGGTTTTGCAGACCTGTGCCTAACCGCTCGGCCAAAGCACCATTCCCGTTTTGGGATTGCAAATATAGTGACTATTTTCGACTTTACAAATTTAATTTCGGATTTCAGCCGTAAACATGAGGGTTATCGGGCATTACCACGGAAAAAACTATGCGCAGAGCCAAAGAAGACACTATATATCAAAGCCCGTATGTTTATTCGACATACAGCAGCAGACCTTTCAGATATTCTCCTTCCGGATGATAGATGTTCACAGAGTGGTCGCACGGCTGGTTCAGACGGTCCAGGATTCTCACGCTGCGTCCGCACTGAGCGGCTGCTGAAAAGACTGCCAATGCGAATGCTTCCTTGTCCACCACCTGCGAGCAACTGTATGTGAATACGAATCCGCCCGGAGCAACCTTTGAGATTGCAGCGGCATTCAGACGCTGATAGGCACGAAGGGCATTCTTCAAGGCTCCCCTATGCTTGGCGAATGCAGGCGGATCCACTATCATCAAGTCATATTTTCCTTCAGGAACATCACGAAGATAGTCGATTGCATCGCAGCAGAGACTTGTGTGCAATGAAGGATCGAATCCGTTCAACGCCACGTTTCTGTCCACCATCATCATGGCCTTCTTTGAACTGTCAACTGAATCCACATGAAGGGCTCCGTTTGCTAAAGCATATATTGAGAAACCACCAGTGTAGCAGAAGAGATTCAGCACATTACGTCCACGCGAAAGGCTTCCGACCAATGCTCTGTTGTCACGCTGATCCAGGAAGAATCCCGTCTTCTGTCCCTCGGTCCAGTTCACAAGAAACTTCTGCCCGTTCTCGACCACAACCTGCTCATCATCACGGAAGTCCGGATGACGATACATATAACCGTCAATCAGTTCAAGACCCGCCTTAAACGGTGCCGTACCAGAACTTTTGTCATATACAGCCTTCAACGACTCTCCATATACTTTCTGAAGAGCATCTGAGATGTGTTTCTTTGACCGGAACATACCCACTGAATGAGCCTGCATGACGCACACTCCATCGTAGTAGTCTATAATCAGTCCAGGCAGATTGTCTCCCTCGCCATGAACCAGACGATAGCAGTTCGTCGACGCACTTCCATGAAGGCCGCAGTCTATACGCACCTGGAGCGCGCGTGAGAGCATTACCTCCCAGAAATCAGGGCGAAGTGCACTGTCATCAAAACTCAGCACACGTACTGCGATCGAACCGATCTGATAATGTCCATACGCCAGCAGACCGCCGTCTGCAGCGTGCACAGCCACAAGTTCACCCTCCGACGGATTTCCCTGGACATCAGCAATCGCTCCTGAGAAGACCCAAGGATGGAAACGCATCAGGGACTCTTCCCTGCCTCTTTTCAGTATTATCTTTATCATATTCTTTTAATTATTCTGTTTATAGATGTCTCGACTTCGCTCGACATGACAAAGGAAAACTTCGCCAAACATGACAAGGGAGAAACTTCGCCAGGCATGGCAGGAGTGAAATCTCGCTCGACATGACAATGGGATCATTTCGCCACAGGCGGCTCAACAGGCGGCAGCGGGTTTCTCTCAGACCTCATCAGTTTGAGATACATCTCCCGGCAAACCCACGCATCTGTCGCCGCATACATGCACTGCGAGTCACTGAGTTTCTCCGCTTCCCAGTTTGAAAGCTGCTGGGTCTTGGATATTCTTATTCCAAGGATGATTGCAGCCATCTTCTTGACGCTCTTATCCCTTATTCCCCACTCACAGACTATCTTCTGCAAATCCACGAATCCGCCTGACTGAAAGGCACGAAGTCGCTGTAACCCTCTGATATCGTCGTGAATAGCAGCCCCCACCTTAAGTATTTTTGGGGACGCAAGCAGATTACACAGACGCCTATGCATTCCGATTTTATTCACCCTGAACAGAAACGCCTTGTCGGGACCGGAAAGCTGCAGAAGAGCAACTCCGTAACGAGGCTGGGACGGCGTGAAAGTCGGACGTGTCTCAGTGTCAAAACCGATAATCTTCTGAGAACGCAGATAAGCGATGGCCCTGTTGAATTCAGCTCCGACAGAGTCAATCACATATATTTTCCCCGGAAAGGAAGCATATTCCAGCTTCTCGATCTCCTGAGGTGTTACACATTCCTTAAACATACTTCTTCATGTTCTAAAAGAACAGCAGTTCCCTATATTTCGGAATCGGCCACAATTCATCATCGATAAGCATTTCAAGCCTGTCCGCATTATCCCTTATCTTATCCATCATATCCTTGACATCATGCGAATAAACCTTCGCCCTCTGTGCGATGTCCTCTATTCTGTTTGCCTTCTTACGCGCCTCCACCAAAGCTTCGACATCCAGCGATATGTTATTGATATACTGCGATATCTGCTTCAATGTTCCGACTTCAGCCGAACAGAAATTCATGAAGGCCTCACCAAAGACATCCTTCATACCCCTCACGTTCTCAATGAGGACATTCTGATATTTTACCGCTGCGGGAATCACATGATTCAGACACATGTCTCCCAAAATGCGAGCTTCGATCTGTAATTTCTTTACGTATGTCTCATTGAGAATCTCGAAACGGGCCTCCACTTCATTAGGTGCAAGAACACCCACGGAATCAAACAGGTCAATAACTGCCGGATCGTGATATATCTCATAAGCCTCCGGAACATTTCTGACCGCCTTCAGACCGCGATCCCGAGCCTCTTCTTCCCATTCCCTGCTATAGCCGTTTCCTTCAAACATTATATCTTTCGCCTCTGTGATGAATCTGCGCACGACGGTCATGACAGCAGACGACCTGTCTTCGCCTGCTGCCTCAAGAGCATCGACCTCCACCTTGAACTCCCGAAGGCTCTGAGCAACTACCGAATTGAGAACATATACAGCAGACGCCACATTCTGTGAAGAGCCCACAGCCCTGAATTCAAATCTGTTTCCTGTGAAGGCGAACGGAGATGTCCTGTTACGGTCCGTATTGTCAGGAAATATTTCAGGAATTGAATTCACGATCCTGATGCTTTCCTGCTTTCCGGAAGACACCTGAGCCTCCGTCAGTCCCATTATTTCCTGGAACACGCTATAAAGAGTGGAGCCGGAGAATACGGACATTATCGCAGGCGGAGCCTCATTCCCGCCAAGGCGGTATGAGTTGCTCAATGTAGCCACTGATGTCATCAGAAGGAAATTGTGCTTGAAGACTCCCCGCAGCACCGAAGCATAGAACGACAGGAACTGAAGGTTCTTGGTGGGAGTCTTTCCCGGAGAAAGCAGATTGACTCCGGTGTCTGTGACAATCGACCAGTTGCAGTGCTTTCCTGATCCGTTAACGCCGTCAAACGGCTTCTCGTGGAAGATGACCTTGAGATGATGATTCTCAGCAACCTTCTGCATAACGATCATCAGCATCATGTTCTGATCCACGGCCTTTGTGGCCTCACTATATACCGGTGCGCACTCGAACTGATTGGGAGCCACCTCATTATGCCTTGTCTGGAGTTGGATTCCAAGTTTATATGCCTCTGTCTCGAAATCCTTCATGAACGAACTCACACGAGAAGGAATCGCACCGAAATAATGGTCTTCCAGCTGCTGGTCCTTTGCAGAAGTGTGACCTATTACTGTCCTTCCGCACAGCATAAGGTCAGGACGGGCGTTATAGAGAGACTCGTCTACAAGAAAATACTCCTGCTCGATGCCGAGATTGACTTTCACCGCATTGACGCCATCGTCAAAGAGATTGGCTACCGCTGTTGCAGCCTCACTCAAGGCATGCAGCGACTTAAGATTGGGAGTCTTGGTGTCAAGCGCCTCACCTGTATATGACACAAAGACCGACGGGATACACAATGTACCATCCATCAGAAACACAGACGACGATGGATCCCATGCTGAGTATCCTCTTGCCTCAAAAGTGTTTCTGAGTCCACCGTTAGGGAAACTTGACGCATCCGGCTCCTGCTGCACCAGGGCATCGCCTTTGAATTTCTCAAAAGCAACCCCATCCTTGAATGAGACAAAAGCCTCATGCTTTTCTGCCGTTGAATCGGTAAGTGGCTGAAAGAGATGGGTATAATGGGTTGCGCCCATTTCCATAGCCCACTTCTTCATTCCCTCTGCAATCTCGTCGGCAACACTTCTGTCCAGTTTTTCACCATAGCGTACCGATGCAAGGACAGCCTCATATGCCTTAGGAGACATATAGGCCTTCATCTTTTCAAGATCAAGCACGTTACGCCCGAAATATCCGGACACGGGACCTGGCTCTTCAAAATAACGTGAAGTCTGATGTGAAGCAGCCTCGTTCAAGGCACGGTGTCTGAAAGTCGCCATAATCAGATGAATTTTGTCAAATAAGCCGCAAAGATAATAAATTCAAGGGAGAGTTTCTTAAAAATATCGTTATCTTTGCGCCCCGAAACAGTAGTGTACGAAGTTTTATCATTGAAATTCATCTAAACAGAAAATGGCAAACATCTCCAAGACCGCTCAGGCAATGCCGGCATCGGCTATCAGAAAGTTGGTTCCCTACGCAGATGCTGCAAAAAAGCAGGGCGTGAAAGTCTATCATCTTAATCTAGGGCAACCTGATATAAAATCACCTGAATGTGCTCTTGAGGCCATTCACAACCTTGCTGCCGATCACATTTCTTACTCTCACTCAGCCGGACTGATGGAACTCCGTGAGGGGCTTGTCAACAAGTACTACAAGAAGATCGGAATAGACATCGAAGTTCCCGAACTGATTGTCACAGTTGCAGGCAGCGAGAGCGTGAATCTCGCCCTCGCAATCACTTGTGACGAA
The DNA here is from genome assembly GCA_964567765.1 of uncultured Muribaculaceae bacterium. GTDB lineage: Bacteria > Bacteroidota > Bacteroidia > Bacteroidales > UBA932 > Cryptobacteroides. The sequence goes on along the minus strand of CAZMNZ010000096.1, from coordinate 3,746 downwards.
GGAGATGAGGTGCTCGTGCTCGAACCGTTCTACACAAACTACAACACATTTGCCTTCATGAACGGAATCACCCTGAAAGCGATTCCTACAGACATGAAGAAAGGCTTTCAGGTGCCGCCAGTGGAGGAATTCGAGAAGGCAATAACTGACAAGACCAAGGCTATCCTCCTCTGCAACCCAGGCAACCCTACAGGAACTCTCTACAGCAAGGAAAGCATGATGGCGATCGGAGAAATTGCCAGAAAGCACGACCTGTTCATCCTCTCAGATGAAGTATATAGGGAATTCTGCTACACTGACGAGCCTCACTTCTCTGCGATGAACATCCCAGGACTTGAGCAGAATGTCATCCTCATTGACTCTGTCTCTAAAAGATACAACCTCTGCGGCGCACGTATCGGCTGCATAGTATCCCACAACAAGGAAGTCATGACAGCAGCAATGAAATATGCTCAGGCACGTCTCTGTCCGCCTGTTATCGGCCAGATGGCAGCAATCGGGGCTCTTGACACCCCAGACGAATACTTCGACGCTGTAAAGGAAGAGTATATAAAGAGAAGGGACTTCATGATCGAGGGTCTCAACAAGATAGAAGGAGTATTCACGCCACTGCCGATGGGAGCATTCTACACCATTGCAGAACTGCCTGTCGACGACACAGAGTCATTCGCCAAGTGGATGCTTGAAAATTTCCGCCTTGACAATGAAACCACAATGGTTACGCCGGCCGCTTCGTTCTATAAGACTCCGGGCAAGGGAAAGAATCACGCCAGGATCGCCTATGTCCTTGAAATCGATGAGATGAAGAAGGCTCTGAAGATTCTTGAAGAAGGCCTCAAGGCTTATCCGGGAAGGACAATCTAGCAAGACACCTCAATATTCAGGCAAAAACACAGGAAACATAAATGTTATATACACGAACATTTATGTTTCCTTATTTATTGTTCAAAAGATTAGGAATAGCGGGGATAAGCATGGAATAAATATACTCATCTTCCATGAAATGAGTGCCTTCATACATCGTATAACTCATTCCGAAGTGCTTTTTCCATGATCTGACACTGACGATTCCGCTTCTTCGATAGTGGTCATTAGTGCCAAAGAAGGCATGAAAAGTCTCATCAGGACAGAGATCCTTGACAGAAGCAAAAGCAGCAGTACGATGAGCCATATATTTCCGAAGTATTCTTCTACAGAAATGCAGAGGCTGCCTGTCACCATCCTTAGGTCTGTATTTCCGGTCAAAGTACCATGTCACTCCTGGAAGAATGGAAAGCCATGAGAGGAGCTCAAAGAATATCGGAGCATTGAGCGCCGGAGAAACAAACAGATGCGGAACATCCTTGATCCTCATGGCATGAAGGGCACCGAGCGATTCACCTATTACAAGATCCGGGTGCAGTTCATCAGTCCATGACAGAATCTGCTGATGAGCGATTTCCGGGTCGAAGTCATATGTCCTGCATACGACATCCACGTCAAAAACGTGCCCATTTTCGTCGTGCTGAGAATGACAGGAGAAATACTCACGAAGAACAGAGGGAATCCGCGAGTCTCCCCCGCCTCCCATTCCATGTATATATAATATGGTGCGACGCCTGTTCATGAGCGCAAAGGGACAAAAACGGGAAGAGAGAGACTCCCTTCCCGATAACGATTTATTATCAGATCTTAGAAGTAGAATGCCATGTATAGGCTTCCACCGAGATTTCTTGTAGAAAGCTGGAATGAACCGCTAAGCGGCTTAACGAGATCTGTCTTCTTCTCAATCACCTCTGTAGACTTGTTATAACCCTCTGAGAGATTATATTCCTGCTGCTGAACCTGATATCCTGCGCAAAGGCTTACTTCAGCTCCAAGGGAAACCTTAGGAGCAACAAAGAACTCAACACCAGCTGAGCCATAAAGGCCAGCAAAGAAATCAGGGGCAGTTGAGTAAGTCTTAAGAGTTCTATAACCGTTGGTATAGCTATACGCTGAAGTCGGCTGCTGGTTGATGAGGGTCATCTCATTACCATAAGAATATACCTCTCTCACACTCTGAAGACCTAAGAGGACTCCACCACCGAACACTCCCTGTATTCTCTTTCTACCCACGCGATACTCGACTCCTGCCTGAAGGCTGAAACCTGTAGTTCTTGTATTCTTGTAATCACCTACCTTAGATTCAGAAAGAGGATCAAGAATGGAAGCGGCGTCGTCAGAAACATATTGGCCCGACTTATCATTCTTAAGGGTGATTCCTAAGTTTGCCTTGATACCCAACTCATCAGTGAGCATGTAGCGTCCCATGATTGAGACGGAAGGATAATACTGATAGTCATTGTATTCCGGGTCGTCCTGATCAAGAGGGTAAAGACTTGGCTGGCCAGCAGGAAAATCCTCAAGGGTAGACTGCTGTGCATAATTGTTGAAAAGACCTCCAACATACTTGAAGACCGGCTTCACATCGAAGCCCAAAGACCAGTCACCTGCCTCTGGCAGGTACTGTTTCTTCTCTGTTTCTTGAGCAGAGAGGCTCATGACAGCCACACTGACAGCGAGAATGATTGACACTAACTTTTTCATATTACTCAAGCTCAAATTTAGATGGATGCCAGCAATTTGTATAATTATAAAAATCGTACTTATCTGCATTGATGCCGCTGTTTTCGTCTGCAGAAGTGGTCATATTTCCGTTGAGAACAACCATAGCGACCTTTACGACAGGAACAAAGAACTCAAATTCAAAATCAGTATTATAGTAGTACGAAGTATTATCACCAGGATAATACATTGAGTAGTAGTACTGTTCTTCTGTCAATGTGAACTTAGACTCTGCCGCTGTCTCCTTATTCCATGAGTAGTATTCGAAATCCTCGTCTCCAAGGAACGACTTCACATTCACTTCAATCCAAGCATCTGACATAGCCTCTACAGATGTTGCAGGAATGCTGAAAGAAGCGTAACCATTCTTGTCAGTAGTAGCACCATAATATCTTGTGGCCTTATCGTAGTCCTCACCATAAGTAACCGTAATGATTACATCAGCATTCTCTGCTGGCTCAAGGGTACCGTTGTACACATACTGATAGTAAGATGTCACATTCTCAACGGCAGTCTTTGCAGGAATTCCCTTTCCTACTGCAACGATGAAGTCAACATAAGTAGAAAGAGACTTGCCGGCATCAAGCAACGTGAAAGAGTACTCTTCATTGACAACATGGACAGAACCAGGATAGAGACGTTCATTACTTTCGTAGTTAAAATTAAAAACTGCATTGCTCTCTTCAAAAACGATATCATTATCCTTCATGCAGTTTTCAGAAAGCTTCTTGTAAACATCCTGGAATGAAGGTGCGAAGATTTCGTAGGTAACACCACCATCAACTGCAGGAACGATTACCTCGAATGAACCATCCTCATTTGTTGTAGTAGTATAATCAGTTGTACCTGTAGCATTTCCATTTGGAGAAAGTGTAGCATTGTCTACTTTAACAACAACCTCTACACCAGCAGCAGCCTCCTTGAGCTCAACGAACTTACCACCTTCGTATGCCTGACCCTTGTTAAATGTCAGGATTCCCATAACCTTAGCTGATCCAGGTATATCCTCAATCGACAATGCGGTCTGTTCCTTCAAGCATGAAGAGAACACAACAAGAGCGGATGCGAGAAGCATCGCTGACTTAAAAATTGTTTTCATTTGACTTGATTTTTAATGGGTTTTTAACGGTTAAAACTACGCGAAGATACATTAATTATTG
>CAZMNZ010000095.1:0-8795 GCA_964567765.1 uncultured Muribaculaceae bacterium | reverse complement strand
CGTGCCAAAGATTTCTCGACTTCGCTCGAAATGACAGAAACTTCGCTCGAAATGACAGAAATTTCTCAAAACGACAAAATCTCTGGAAAGAATAAGATTATCCCAAAAGTGATGAACTTGTCATGCCGACCGAGCGAAGCGAGAGGAGACATCTTTATAGCAGATATGAGACTACGTCCCTTATGTCCTGGACTTCGATGATGCGGTCGCTCTCCGGCATGTCCATCATTTCGTGCACCCATACCACTTCGTGCGGGATGTGGATGGCTGTTCCGCCGATCTCCACAACCGGTGCGATGTCGGACTTCACGGAGTTTCCTATCATCAGGAGCTGTGACGGGTCCAGATCGTTCTTGGCGCAGAGTTCCAGATAGTTCGTCCGGTCCTTGTTCTCCATCACCTCGCAGTGGTGGAAATACTGTGCCAGACCCGACTTGCGGTATTTTGCCATCTGCTCTGTGAGATCTCCCTTGGTGGCGACAATCAGTTTATAGCGTCCCTGAAGGGCTTCCAGGGTCTCCACGACGCCGTCGATTATCTCCAGTTCATGGAAGGCAAGGTCGGTGATGATCTTCTTGACGCCGTAATATATATGTTCCGGCAGGTGCCCTCCGCACAGATCCAGTGCTGCATCCGCCATTCCTATCATATATGTCTTCGAACCGTAGCCGAAGAAGGGAATGTTGTCCTCCTGCTTCTCCCAGAGCATCTGCTGGACGCCCTCAGGGGAGGTGTAGTCGGCAAGAAGTTCCGTGAACCTGGCCTCGGCATCCCGGAAGTACTGCTCGTTCTCCCACAGGGTGTCATCAGCGTCGAAGAATATATGGGTATATTTCCCTCTGAGATCCATTGACTATTCTGCATTAGATGTCTGGTCGCCATCTATAGAAGAGGAATCTGCCGGCTGAACGGCAGTGCTGTCCGCTGCCTCTTCAACAACCTCCGGATCGGTGTTCAGAGCCTTTACGCTGATGATCATAACATCTTCGTAAGGCCTGTCGTAGCGGTCTGTTGCCACAGTCGCGATCCTGTCGATCACGTCAAGTCCTTCGGTCACCTCTCCGAAGATGGTGTACTGGCCGTCAAGATGCAGGCAGGCGTTCTCGTCATGCACGATATAGAACTGTGAACCTGATGAAGCCTTGCGCGGATTGGCCATATCTCCTTTGCGGGCGGCTGCAATCGCTCCCTTCTTGTGCCAGTACTCGTTCACGAACTCGGCAGGAACGGTATATCCCGGACCTCCCTGTCCCCAGAGGTCGATCTGTGCGGTGTCTCTTGAATACGGGTCACCGCCCTGGATCATGAAGCCCTCGATCACTCTGTGGAAACGCATTCCGTCATAATATTTCTCAGCCACGAGCTTCGAGAAGTTCTCACGGTGCTTAGGAGTCTTTGAATAGAGTTTCAACTTCATTGTTCCGTGGCTTGTGACCATCTCGAATTCAGGTTCTTCCATCTTTTTCATTCCCATTGCTTTTTTTGTGGAGTCGTTCAGTTCTGTTTCTGCGACCTGTCTTCTGCTTGAGCAGGATGAACATGAGTCAAGCAGGGTAGCGGCCATTGCCAGTACTGCGATTCCGATGATTATTTTCTTCATATGCATATATTACTTTATATCCCGACAAAAATAACTATTTTTGCGGTCATTGTAAAGAGTACCCATGGCAAATCCCTTGAAACAACTGGCCGGACAGACCATGATATACGGTCTGAGCACCATCCTGGCCCGCATCATAAACTTCCTTTTCGTCCCGATCTACACGAGGCTCCTCACTCCGGAAAGTTACGGAGTAGTCACCGAGTTCATGGCCTATATCGCTGTGCTCCAGGTGGTTCTGGTGCTCGGACTTGAGACGGGCTGCTTCCGTTTTGCAAACAAGGAGGGGGTGGATCCGCGCAAGGTATATTCCAGCGCCTTTGTGACGGTGTTCTGCGTGAGCGCGACCTTCCTTGCGCTGATGATCGCCTTTGCCGGTCCTATCGCATCTGCCCTGGGCTACAAGGGCTATGAATCCTGCATAATGTATATGGGTGGAATCCTTGCGATGGATGCTGTGACCGCCATTCTCTTCGCAAAATTGCGCCAGGAAGGCAAGGCCCTTAAGTTCGCCATATTCAAGACGATAAAGATCATCACTGAGACGGCAGCCAATCTTGTCCTCTTCCTGTGGTTCCCGAAATATTGTGTCGCAGTAGCCCAGAAGGCCGGTGCAGCTGAACTTTCGGGGGCTGATGTCTGGCTTCTGAACTTTATTCCCGCGACCCCGGACTTTAGCTATGTGATATTCGCAATCTTCATCAGTTGCGTTGTCTGCACCCTCCTGTTCATCCCGGACTTCCTCAGACTCAGTTTCAGACTGGACAGAAAACTCACCAGGCAGATGCTTGCCTACTCGCTCCCGCTCATGGTCGCCGCCCTTCCGGGAGTGGTGAACGACTTCCTGGACAGGATCCTTTTCAGATATTTCGACACAAACGCCGAGGCATGGCGCTCAAGTCTGGGACTGTATCAGGCGGCGGTCAAACTCGCGGTGATCATGAACCTCTTCATCCAGATGTTCCGATATGCGGCGGAGCCGTTCTTCTTCAAGAGAGCCCGTGAGAAGGACTCAAAGGCGCTGTATGCAAGCGTTCAGGAATATTTCACCGCCTTCTGCGGTCTGGTGTTCCTGGGAGTCATATTATATATAGACATCATCGCCCTCATCCTCGGCCCGCAGTTCCGCAGCGCAGTGGGCGTCGTGCCTGTGATGCTGCTCTCCTACATGATCCTCGGAATGCTCTTCAACGTGTCGATGTGGTACAAACTTTCCGGTAAGACGAATATGGCCATATGGATCACCCTTTCCGGCCTCGTCGTCACCGCCATTGTGATAGTTGTCTTTATGCCGAAATATTCCTACTGGGCAGCAGCCTACGGCCACCTGGCCAGCTACATCGTCATGTTCGCCCTCAGTTCGATTCTCGGCGCCAGATACTACCCGATCCCATACCGCTGGGGCCGCCTCGCCTGCATAGTCCTCCTGATGGGACTGACCTACGGAGTCTCCCTGCTTCTTGATTCGGCATTGTTCCCGGAAGTGGCGATAGGAACATCCTCTGCCGCCCTGCTCGCAGCAAAACTCGGCCTCCACACCCTCCTCATCGCGGTCTATGCGGCCCTTGTCTGGATTATTATCCGCAGATACAGATAAACGGTGGCAAGCAAAGTGCTGACAGTCAGCGAATTATGTAAAGTGCGTGCTGCCAAAGGGGAGCACGCACTTTGTGTAAAGGGCTGAGTTTCAGGGAAATCAGTGCCGCGAAAATCGGATCATCTCACGATAACCTCGTCGACAAACACGAAGCCTGGACGGCCTTTGCCGCTGTGCCAGTCTGGCAGGGCTTCGAGGCAGCCGGCCTTCACCTTGAGATACTTGGCAGAGGTTTCAGGGAAGTCCACCGTATAGTCACGGCAACCGTTTCCGTCGTCATAGTTGCTGTCTGTAGGATAGTCGTGGCGGGCGACTTCAGTATATTCATTCCCGTCCTCTGAAGTGAGAACCGACACGTATGTCGGGCCGAAGATATAGTCGTACTTGAATACGAAAGCGCTGAGAGTGACTTCGCTGTAGGTCTCTCCGCCCATGTCTATGACCGCTTCGAAAGGCTTGTTGTACCATCCTGCGAGTTCGCCGCTGTTGTACGGGCCTTCGCTCACGACTCCGTCTGACAGGAGGTCAGGACAGTTGAATGTGTAGTTGGGGTGGGTCGGAGTGAGGGTGGTCACAGGGCGTCCCATAGCCTTGTGGGCAGCGAATGACTTCACGAATGTCCTGCCGGAAAGGCCGTTCCTGTCGCTTCTTGCCTTGACTGTGCAGCTCTCGCGGATCTCGATAGGCTCGGTGTAGAGCGGTGATTCTTCGGTAGGCTCGCTTCCGTCCAGGGTATACCTTACCGGTGTGTCTCCCTGGGCCATGAGTTCGAGTTCCACGCATCCCTTATCCTTGTTGACTGCCGCCTGGCCCTTTGCATCGAAGATGTGGGCTCCGTATCTGTATCCCATCACGTCATAGATGGAGCAGAAGTCGTCGGCGCTGTCGAGGAACCTTTCCCAGTTCTTTGTCTGGGGCTGGCACCACTGAACCTCGGAGAGGGCTGCCATACGAGGAAGGAGCATATAGTGAAGATGGTCTTCCGTCGCGATGTATTCTGTCCAGAGGTTGGCCTGCACGCCCATCACGTGAGCCTTTTCCTCGTCTGTCATGTCCGCTGTGAACGGCTCGTAGGAGTAGCATTTCTCAATCGGGAGGTATCCTCCGATGGCGAGAGGCTCGTTCTTCTTGTCGAGGGACTGGTAGTAGTCCAGATAGTAGAATGTGTTAGGAGTCATGATGGCGTCGTGGCCCATGCGAACCGCCTGCAGACCTCCAGACACGCCTCTCCATGACATGACTGTGGCGTTAGGGGCGATCTCGCCTTCGAGGATCTCGTCCCAGCCGATGAGTTTCTTGCCCTTCCCGGCGAGGAACTTCTCCATGCGTGCTGTCACGTAACTCTGGAGGTAGTGCTCCGCCTGATGATGCTCGTCATCCTTGAGTCCGAGTTCGGCTATCTTTGCCTGACAGTGAGGACATTTCTCCCAACGCACCTTAGGGCACTCGTCGCCACCGATATGCACATATTCGGCAGGGAAGAGTTCGCACACTTCTGTCAGCACGTCCTCGATGAACTGCATGGTCTTCTCCTTTCCCACGCAGAGCACGTCGTCGGCTATTCCCCAGTCTCCCCAGACTTCGTAAGGACCGCCTGTGCAGCCGAGTTCGGGGTATGCGGCAAGAGCGGCAAGCATATGTCCCGGAAGATCGATCTCCGGAATCACTGTGATGCCCTTGGATGCTGCATATTCAAGTATTTCCTTCACCTGCTCCTGTGAGAACCAGCAGCCTTCCCCATAACGGGTGTGGTCATATTCCTTGCTTTCGAAGATGTGTCCGATGATGGTCTTGTTCCTGATGGATCCCACCTCTGTCAGACGCGGGTATTTCTTGATCTCAAGTCTCCATCCCTGATCGTCGGTCAGGTGCCAGTGGAGGGTGTTGAGTTTGTGTACCTCCATGATGTCGAGATATCTCTTGACAGCGTCCATATCGAAAAAGTGTCGCGAGACGTCCATATGCATTCCTCTGTATGCGAAGCGAGGGGCGTCGTCGATCTTCACGCATGGGAGGCTCCAGTCCTTGTCTGCGGCCTCAGTCTTGCCGAATATCTCGGCAGGAAGCATCTGCTTGAGGGTCTGGACGGCATAGTTGAATCCGTTTAGTCCGGATGCTTTCACCTTCACCCTTCGGGGGCTGACGTTGATTGCATATGCCTCCTGCTCCATGTCCCTGTTGAGGACGAAGACGAAGCCCTTGCATGCCTTTCCTTCCTTCACAGTGCTTTCCTCGCCCGTTGCAAGCGAAAGCTGGCCGGCGAATCCCCTGATGACGGCTTCGCTCCTGTCGTCAAGGTCGGCCTGATAGTGGAACGGTGCTCCGGCTGCCTCGAAGGTGCCGCATTTCATCTGCACTTCGTTAGGATAAGGAACTACATTGATGGTTGAGGGCTTGTTGCAAACGCATGAGGTCATGACGGCAACAAGTGCCAGAATGGTTGTTGATCTCTTCATTATCATTTATGGTTAGTTCTTGTCTTTCACGGCTGCACGGGTCCTTGGGCGGAGCCGCGCAACTCCGGCGGCGAATATAGGCAAATAGTGCTGAAAAACCAAGTCGCCTATGCCAGCAGCAGGATCAGTATCTGTGCGGAGATGACGCGGAGGAATATGCTGGCCGGGTAAACTGTCGCATAAGCCACCGCCGGATCCTCCCCGTCTTCGCCTGTTCCGGCGAATTCCAGTGCGAACGGGTTGGCCATGCTGCCGCAGAGCATTCCCACATTGTCGACATAACTGATCTTGAAGAATCTCGATGTGATGAATCCCACCAGCAGCACCGGAATCATTGCGAGCGAGATGCTGATGATCACCCATTTAAGACCTTCGGTCGAGAAGACTGCCGCAAAGAACCCGTCTCCCGCGCTGAGTCCGAGACCTGCAAGGAAGATGGTCAGTCCCAACTGGCGGAGCATGAGGTTTGCGCTCTGGGTCGTGTAGGCCGCCATATGGAATCTCGGGCCGAAGGCTCCCATGAGGATGCCGACGATTATCGGGCCTCCCGCTATTCCGAGCTTGATCGGCATGCTCATTCCCGGAATGAACAGAGGGATGCTTCCCACTATGACTCCGAGGATGATACCCACAAATATCGACAGCAGGTTAGGTGTGTTGAGCTGCTTCTCTTCGTTTCCGAGAAGTTTCGCAACGTTATCGACCGAGCGTCCTTCTCCCACGATGATGAGTTTGTCTCCCAACTGGAGTCGGAGGTTGCGTGACGGGAGGAGGTCGATACCTGCCCTGTTGACCCTGGTTATGTTTATTCCGTAAGAGTTGCGGAGCTTGAGGTCGCCGAGCTTGACTCCGTTATGAACCGGTCTGGTCACAAGTATCTTGCGCGAAACAAGCTGACTGTCAATGGCGTTCCAGTCGATTCCCTTTTTGTTCCAGTCCACATTCTCCTGGGTGCCGAAAAGGGTCTTTATACGTTCCACGTCGTTGCGGCTGGAGATGACCATGATATGCTCACCTTCTTCAAGCACGGTTTCTGATGTCGGTATCATCACCCTTCCGTCCTTCCACACCCTTGAGATCACGAACTGGCAGTCGGCATGCTGCCTGACCTGCTGGATGGTCATTCCGAATATTCCCGGATTTGACACCTGGTATTCCGCGATGAAAGTGTTGTCGGCGGAATGGTTCTCCTCCTTCTTCCTTCCTTTCGGAGCCAGGGTCTTCTTGAGGATCATCACGCAGAGAATCATTCCGATGAGTCCGAACGGATAGCCCACAGCACATGCCATAGCCATGCTGTTCGCCTGTTCGACGTTGTCAGGATACATCTGGAGCAGAGCCTGCTGTCCGGCTCCGAGCATAGGGGTGTTGGTCACCGCGCCGGCCAGAAGTCCGACTGTGTCAGAGAGGGAAGTGTTAGTGGTCCAGAAGATTACGACCGCCATCATCGAACCGATGAACAGCAGGAGAAGGGCGATCAGATTGAGTTTGATGCCGTCTTTCTTGAATGACGAGAAGAATCCCGGTCCCACCTGCAGCCCAAGCGTGTATATATATAATATGAGTCCGAAGTTCTGTGCCAGTGTCAGCATCTGCGGGTCTATATGCACTCCGAAATGGCCGGCGACGATTCCGGCGAAGAAGACTAAGGTCACTCCTAGGGATATCCCGAATATCTTTATGTTGCCCAGGGCTAGTCCGGTTGCGCAGATGAGCGAGAGGACGAGCACGGCCTGCATGAATGTCTGCTGGGTGAACAGTTCAGTAAACCAGTTCATAGTCTAATACACCAAAAGTCCCACAATGGCACCAAGGCCGATGATGGCGAACGGTCCGATCTTCTTGAAATATAAGGCTGCGAATGCCGCGAGGCAGATCACAAAACTCTTCCAGTCTATGAAGTTCTCAGGTGTGGCCAGACCGAGTGCCGCTGTTCCTATGAGTCCCAGTGTGGCTGGCTTCAGTCCTGCCATTACCCCCTTGAACAGATAATGGTTCTTCCATTTCTCGTACACCTTGCACAGCATGAGCACAATCAGGAAAGACGGCAGAACCACGGCAAAAGTCGCTGTGAATGAACCCAGTACGCACATGGCCTCCGAAGCCCCCGTGTTCGACAGCACTTCGTATCCGATGTAGGTGGCGGAGTTGATTCCTATGGGTCCGGGAGTCATCTGGGATATTGCCACGATGTCAGTGAATGTTCCGTCAGTTATCCACCCGTGAACCGTGACCACCTCATTCTGTATGAGCGAAAGCATGGCATAGCCACCTCCTATGGTGAACATGCCTATCACGAAGAAAGTCAGGAAAAGTTCCAGATATATCATCTCGTTCCCTCCTTGTCTCTTTTGCGCTCATTCCACCAGCTGATGAACAGTGCCATTGCAATGACGCATACCAATATATATATAGGTGAAACCTTGAGGAAGCACACAAGCGTCATTGCTCCCACGACTATGAGCCATGACCACCATCTCATCTTTGTGGCCTTTATCATGTCTATCATCGGGACGCCGATCAGGGCCACCACCACAGGTCTGATACCCTTGAATGCCCTTATGACATATTCATTGTCCTTGAAGGTCGTGAAGAACATCGCCACGAGAAGTATGATAAGGAAGGGAGGGAGGCAACTGGCTATTGTCGCCACGACACTTCCCTTGGTTCCACGTAACTTGTGGCCAGTGAGTATGGATATATTGACTGCGAACAGTCCTGGTGCCGTCTGGGCCAGGGTGATTATATCTATGAAGTCTTCGTCATTCAGCCATTTCCTTTCCACCAGTTCGCTTTTGATGGCTGCAATCATCGGGATGCCGCCTCCGATCGTGAAGGCGCCTATCTTGCCGAAGACCAGAAATATCTGCCATAAACTGATCATGGTTTCTTTGCTTAGTCGTTTTTTGTGCTTGAAACGGAGTGAAAAATGGGAATTTTTCATCGTTTTTACCGATTTCGAGGACAAAATTAGAAAAATATTTCAAAAAAAACTTGAAAAAATTTGGAGGTTTCAAAATTATGCGTACCTTTGCAGCCCGTTTGAGAGAAAACGGTCAAAAAGTTCATTGAAAAGATTGAAGGAAAGTACAAGAAGCAAGTACCGAGAAAAACAATTTATCGAGAAGCGTTAATTCTTTTG
>CAZMNZ010000094.1:0-8806 GCA_964567765.1 uncultured Muribaculaceae bacterium | reverse complement strand
AATAGAACGAGCCCGCATATGCATAGTCACGCTCACGCACCTGGTATGGCGGCTGATTCAGATATATCACGATGGCGATACCTGTCATGAAGAACATCAGGAAGTTCAGCCAACTTCCCCTCTTGTCAAGGGCGAACTGGAAGAAGAGTCCGATAAGGCCGAGAAGAAGAGGCAGCATATAATAATGGTTCTTGCCCTTGTTGTTCTTCAGGTAGTCCGGAGCGTCGGACTGGTCGCCGAGACGATAGTCTATGAAAGGTATTCCGCACTCCCAGTTTCCTGCGAACCTGTCGCCTGGAGTCGGACTGTGGATGTCGTTCTGGCGGCCGGCGAAGTTCCACATGAAATATCTCCAGTACATCCAGTTCATCTGATAGTCGAAGAAGAAGGCCAGATTCTGGAAGAATGTCGGCTTCTTGTGCTCTGCACCGGCAACCTTTCGCCCTCCGTCCTTACCCATGTAGGCCTTGTAGAAGTTGATATATTTCGGATCCGAGCCGTTCCACATACGCGGGAACAGCATCTTGCCGGAAGCGTCGTACTTGATTTCACCCGGACCGTCGGCCTTGATGTACTTGTCACCCATCGGAGCCCAATAGGTAGTCGACTCGACTTCATACGGAGCATCGAAATACTGGCCGTAGATCAGAGGATTGCTGCCGTACTGCTCACGTCCGAGGTAGCGCACAAGGGTGAACGGATTGTCAGGCTGGTACTCGTTTGTCGGAGTCTTGGCTGCAGAACGGATTACCACGATGCTGAACAGCGAGAAGCCGATCACGATGACGGTGAAGCAGAGCAGAACCGTATTTGCGAACACTTTTCCCTGCTTCATTGTGCGGAAAAGTCCCCAGAAGCATGCGCCGAGAAGGGCCGCCATGAAGAAGACGGCGCCGCTGTTGAACGGAAGTCCGAGGGTGTTCACGAAGAAGAGGTCGAAATATGCCGCCAACTTAGGCAGATACGGGATTATGCCGAAGAGGATCACCGCAAGTATCACCACCGACAGAGCAAATATCTTCACATATTCCCACATCGAATAATGTCCGTTTTCCCTCTGCTTGTAGTAGAACATGAACACCAGCGCAGGAATTGCCAGGAGGTTCAGAAGGTGGATTCCGATGGAGAGTCCCATCAGGAAACTTATGAGGACGATCCATCTGTTGGCATACGGGGTGTCCGCCTGGTCGTACCATTTGGTCATGCACCAGAACACGAGGGCTGTCACAAGCGAAGACATGGCATAAACCTCACCCTCGACCGCAGAGAACCAGAATGTGTCGCTGAAGCAGTATGCAAGGGCGCCGACAGCACCTGAGCCGAATATGGCGATCGCCGTTCCAAGACCGTATGTGCCGTCCTCGGAAGGCTTGAAGAGCCTCTTGGCAAAGAAGACCACGGTCAGATAGAGGAACAGGATGGTCAGGGCTGAGCATATGGCACTCAGGGCATTGACCGCAACCGCCGCATGCATGTTGTCGGTGAACATCGTAAAAAATCTCGCAAAGAGCTGGAACACAGGGTTTCCAGGAGGATGCCCGACCTCAAGTTTATATGACGATGCGATGAACTCTCCACAGTCCCAGAAGGATGCTGTAGGCTCGATGGTAAGGAGATAGGTGACTGCCGATATCACGAAAACGACAGCGGCTGTCAGCCTGTTCCACAAGGTGAATTTCTTGTTGTTCATTATATCCTATATATTTATTTCAGCAAAATCGAAACTATACATAAACTGACAAATATACGACGATATTCGTTATATTTGCAAAATAAATTGACGTTCACGTCATCTAGAACATTTTAGCAATGGCAGACAATGACTGGAAGAAACGCCTCGGCGTCGTATTCTCAACCAATCCCGACTTCGTGTATGAAGAAGAGGCGGCCGACGAGCCTGCAACAATCGAGCCGTCAAAGCAGAATCTGATAGTTGGCATCGACCGCAAGGGGCGAGGCGGCAAGCAGGTAACTCTGGTGACCGGATTTGTCGGCACCTCGGACGACCTTGCCGAACTGGGTCGCACCCTGAAAGTCAAGTGCGGAGTGGGCGGAAGCGCAAAAGACGGAGAAATCACCATCCAGGGAGATTTCAGGGACAGGGTCGTGGCCCTGCTGAAAGATATGGGATATAAAGCGAAGAGAGGCAACTGATATGTTCAACACATTGGCGCTCATAGCCGTACTTATCGTCATCCTCTCGCTCAGGGCATTGGTGAGTGTATTTCCATCTGCCATCGCATCCGTAATCAGGTGGAAGGAGAACATGAATATGGAATCCAGCGTAAAGCTTGCTCGTGACAGGGATGTATGTTCCGTTGCGATGGTGCTTCCTTTCTGCCTGTGCGTGTTCCGTTTCCGTTTATATGACCCTTCCTTCATATCATCTCTTCCCGACGGAGGCCGTCTGTGGGCGATTGTCGGTGTCTTCATCATATATGTCCTTACCAGAGACATCGCGAGAAGGTTGTCACGTCCTCACAGGATGTCGTCAAAGACCTGGGAGGCCGCAAATAAATCTGCCAACACGTCCTTCATCCTGCTGACACTTGTGCTGCTGGCATTTGGAAGCATCGCTGCTTTCTGCGGAATGTCAAACGATGCCATCAGACAGGCTCTGATATGGCTATCTTCCTTAATATATGGACTTTATCTTATAAGAAAATTGCAAATTTTTACTTCATCCTCTTCATTTTTTGCAGGTTTTTTGTACCTTTGCGCCCTCGAAATTTTACCTACCGGAATTCTGGTGGTTTCAGATGTAATTTTTTAGAGGATCGAGAGCATTAAGAAGACAGAGAATGAGCGTAAAGAAAATACTGATTTCACAGCAGCAGCCGAAGACGGCTTCGCCTTATACCAGCATTGCAGAAAAATATGGAGTCGAGTTCGACTTCAAGCCCTTCTTTAAGATGGAACCACTGACTTCCAGAGAGTTCCGCGCACAAAGGATAAACATTCTTGACCACACGGCGATAGTGTTTTCTGCACGCACTACCATCGACGCATTCTTCCAGCTTTGCGAAGAACTCCGCGTCAAGGTTCCGGAGACAATGAAATATTTCTGTACTACTGAAGCGGTTGCAAACTATCTTCAGAAGCACATCGTATACAGGAAAAGAAAGATCTTCTTCGGTGACGGAACTCCTGCTTCCATCATCAGCCTCATCGGAACCAAGCACAAAGGGGAGAAATTCCTCATCGCGACAGCAGAGTCATCAAGCAAGGACGCTGTCACCAAGATGTTCGAGACCCAGAGTTTCAGTTTTGAGACAGCCGTCTTCGTCAAGCCGGTTGCTCAGGACATCAAGGAAGTGGACCTCCATTCATACGACCTCATCGTGTTCTTCAACCCGGCAGACGTGAAGTCCCTTTATGAGAATCATCCTGAATTCACTCAGGGTGACATAAAGTTCGTATCATACGGAAAATCAATCGTCAAGGCCATGGAGGAGGCCGGTCTGTCGATCGAGATCTCCGCACCGACAGTAGAGGCTCCGTCTGTTGCAAAGGCTTTGGAAATCTATCTGTCAAAGAACTAAGGTGGAGGCAACGGCACCTAATACTCTTCCTAAGAAAGAAAGATTGTGCGGCAAGACCAGTATCGGAAAGCTTCTTGCCAAGGGAAAGCACGGGAATGTACCTGGGCTCAGGTTTATCTATATGTCTGATAACGGCACAGATACAGACCGGATCATGGTATCGGTGCCTAAAAAGATGTTCAAGAGAGCCGTCAAGCGCAACCTGCTCAAAAGAAGGATCCGCGAAAGCTGGCGCAAGCAGAAGCACGGTCTCGCACTGAATGGGGGCACAGACATCCTGTTCATCTACCCGTCAAAGGAGATTCAGAGTTATGAGCAGATTTATTCCTGCGTGGGACAGGTAATCGAGAAACTCAACAAAGCACAATCAAAAACCGGAGAGCAGAATGAAACCGTGGCTGAATAAGGCGCTCGTCATCGCGAGAAAGATTGCGGTCTTTCCGTTCGTGTTTCTCATCCGGTTCTATCAGGTGTGCATCTCCCCCTTGAAACCACCTACATGCAGGTTCACTCCGACATGCTCCCAGTACGCTCTGGAAGCCTTTCGCAAGCACGGTC
The DNA here is from genome assembly GCA_964567765.1 of uncultured Muribaculaceae bacterium. GTDB lineage: Bacteria > Bacteroidota > Bacteroidia > Bacteroidales > UBA932 > Cryptobacteroides. The sequence continues at coordinate 4,706 of CAZMNZ010000094.1, read as the reverse complement.
CGTTCAAGGGATTTTATCTCACTCTGAGACGACTTCTGCGTTGTCACCCGTGGGGAGGAAGCGGATATGATCCTGTTCCCTAAATGTAAAACAACGCGCAGAACAACACGAAACTGGTAAAACAACAATTAAAACAACAGAACCGACAACCGCACAAAACAGAAAGATGACGACATTTGCCCTCGGTTAAGAATCTTATTCGTCTCTTTCTGCGAATCCTTTTCTTACAAAGAAAAATGTGTGCAATTCCTTATTCAGGGGTTCGCAAGAAAGTACATAAAAAAGGGAAGCCGTGACGGTTTCCCTTTTTTATTCGATGTGCGGCCAGCCTATCTTGCAAGTCTGACGAAGACACTCAGCGGCAGGTTCTTGCCGTAGGAGTCCCGCAGGACAAGTTCCCCGAAATCCAGTGACTTATATGCCGTCTTGGTGCAGAACGCCTGTTTGACTATAGTCTCTCCCAAAACAGCGGAATATCCGTTTGAATACAGGTTCAGGACCATGAAGCTGTCCTGTGGGGCGAGAATCGCCGCCACGCACTGGAGCATCTCGTTCAGGCATTCGTCCAGCTTCCACTTCTCGCCGTCCGGTCCGTGGCCGTATGCAGGCGGGTCGAGGATGATTCCCTGATAGGTATTGCCGCGCTTGGCTTCCCTGCGGGCGAACTTCAACGCATCTTCCACGATCCATCTGATGTTGTCCAGGCGGCTGGCTTCCATGTTGCCACGCGCCCAGGTTACCACCTGGCGCACTGAGTCGAGGTGGGTCACGTCTGCTCCGGCTGCCTTTGCCGCAAGCGATGCCGCTCCTGTATATGCAAAGAGATTCAGCACCTTCGGCTTAGGCTTTCCTTCTGCTTCCGCCTTCTCGACCAGCGCACGAGTCTGCCTGTATATATATTCCCAGTTGGATGACTGTTCCGGGAAGACTCCCACATGCTTGAATGATGTGAGGCCGAGTCTGAGCGAGAAGTCCAGCCCCTCCTGCGCACCCTTGTAGCGGATATACCACTGGTCATCCATCTTCTTCCTGCGCTCCCATGTGCCGCTGTCCTCCTTGCCTGCCTTGCCGAATCCTGCTCCGGTCTTGAAGCGGGTATGAATCATCCTGTTCCACTCGTCGTCAGACAACGACTTGTCCCACAATGCCTTAGGCTCAGGCCTGGCCATAATGAACGACCCGAACCTTTCGAGCTTCTCGAAATTGCCGGAATCAATAAGTTCGTAATCCTTCCAGAATGTCCCTGGGCTTTCAATAGTCATCATAATCTATTTGTCAGTTTTTGTAATTATCCAGTTGCCGTTTTTGGCTGAGCCCTCACGGGAAATAAGCCCATCTGACTTCATTTTTGCAATGATTCTTTCGCAGTGTCTTTTCGTGATGCCCAGTCTTTTAGCAATAACGGTTGCTGATATGCCGGAGTCTTGAGATATCATTGATAAAATCTGTGATTCTTTAGTGCTTCCATCACCGACATTATCACCGACATTATCACCGACTATAATCTCCCTGATAGCCTTTACGGGATATTCCCATCTTGAGACAGTATAGACACCTTCAACGGTTGCTCCTTTATTGATGTGGCGTAGAACGAAGTTGTATGCTTCTTCTGCCTGTAAGCCGATGTTGCAGTCAATGGTTTTCTGATCAATAAAATCCTCTGCACTCACGCCTTTGAATCTTGCACATTCTATTTTGGCGTTTGGAAACAATGATCTTCTCAGGTCGTCATCTGAAAACAATACAAGGGCGTTGGTCGGATATCCTGTTCCTTGTTCTTCCCTGATGAGTTCCAGTTTACGAAGTGTCTGAACATTCAGGTCTTCGCCTGTTTTTTCTTCAAATAAGTCGATGAAACCATTGAAATCCAAGGATGTGAAAGGCTTGTCGAGTACAATTTCGCTGTCAAATGATATGTTTCTGCGTTTTCTCTCCAAGTCTGCGATGATGGATTCATCTGCAACACGATTGTTTGAGCCGACACGGATGTAGGTACCTTTCAATTTACCATCCTGCTTGATATAGTATGGTGGTGTGCTGCCCTTGTAGATATGTATGCGGATGTAGATGTCTCCTCCGGCATCGTTGGCAAAAGCGACAACAGTCTTTGCCAGGTCGGAATGTGCAGGCATTTCTCCCTTGAACTCAAGTCTGCGCCCCTCTGTATGTTTCCAAAAGTCTATCATAAACTTACTTTCCACCTTTAATCCTGTTACAGTTCTTGCATAACATCTGACAGTTTTCTGCGACTGTTGTACCCCCTTCTTTCCAAGGAGTTATGTGGTCGGCTTCCATTTCTTCAAGTTCAAAATACTTTCCACAGTGAACACAGATACCGTTCTGTCTTTCGTATGCCTCTCGTTTCTGTTTCTTGTCGAAAGTTCTAAAACTGAGATCTCTCAAATCTCCACTCAGCACATAACGATATATGCCGGATTTTTTCTTTATCTCATCATCTTCCATCAGGTCATGGATTCTCGTCTCCAGTGCCTGGGTGTCATAATCATTATCGTGAAATTCATCGTATAGTGATCCCCAGTCCAGTCCTTTCATTTCGCGGCGTGTCTTGATGAATGTAGAACGTACCCAAGTGATGACCTGCATATAGTAAGCCCAAAGTTTGTTTGCATTGGGATCGTATTGATGGATTGCCATATATTGGTCAAGGGCTCTATCGCCTTTGATTCCGTCTTTTCTTGCAGCCCACTTCAATATCGTTTCAAGATAAGCCTGCTCCTCGAGTTTTCCTAACATATAATCACTTCCTTCCTTGTATGCAGGGCATCCGTTTTTAGAGAAATGGCGTCTGGCATCTGTTACGAATGGACCAGCATAAACAGCATTTCGGAGTTCCTGGTCAAGGAGTTTCTCTCCTGCGATATTAATGACTCTAAACCAGTCAAGTTTTTCCTTATCTGTGCCGCTACAGAAATATACAGTAAGTTCATAATTCATGAATGCATCTTTCTCTGCATCTGAAAGCGTACTAAAAAATAACACGCCCCTCACATCGTCATTTATATTGAAGTCGTGTGTGAAGAACTCGCAGATAGACAAAGTTCGCTGCTGACCGTCAATCATTTCATACTCATTGTCATTCTCTACACTCCAATACATTATATTGAGTGGAAAGCCCTTCATAATGGTATTGATCACAGCCTGTTTTTGCTTTTGATCATATCTGAACTCACGCTGATATGGTGGGCGTACATCAAGTTTACCAGAGTATGCGCGGACACCAGTATCTGGATCGTTGCTATAACCTGCAATAAGGTCGCGTATAGGAATGGATTTCAGTTCAATTTTCATAGTGATCAGTTCTTGATTCTTCTTATGAGTATGCGAGTATAAATTCGTTTTAATCCACTCTGTTCTTCAACATAGAAGGCTGGTCCGCCATTAAGTTTTCCGAGTTTTTCTTTGATAATATCCATGTTAGCAGAGTTAAGGTTGAAGCCTATTATTTCAAACTGTTCAGGATTATATTTATCCATAAAAGTTACAGGGACTCCCATAACACCATCATAATCCATTGGTATCAGTTCTGTTTTGCATACTTCGATAGCATCGCAATTGACATAATGCGGATATTCTTCAGGAGAATATGACTTGTATAAAATAATGTCCTCGTGGCGCTTCTTTATATCAAGATTGGTAAACCAATTAACCCCAGAGACTCTAATCATGCCCTCTTTATGATTTCCCGCTGTTGCAACATCTTCGTAATCGGATATAAAATGCCCAGCCCCTCCTTTGAATCCATATCCAAGCCATAATTTATTGGCTTTTATCAGAGGGAAAATTTCTTTATAAGTAATTGCATTCTGATGCCCAATTATCAAGAATTTCTTTTCATATTCCATGAGTTGGGCTACATATTCTCGGAAGAGAGAGAAAGGAGGATTAGTAACAACAATGTCGGCTTCTTTCAGAAGTTCGATGCACTCTGCACTACGAAAGTCTCCGTCTCCTTGTAAGGGCTTTACTCCTATATCTTCAGCATCAGGAATCCTATTACCATTCTTATCTCCTTCATAAATCAAATATACGGCTTTTTCCGATTCATTTTGACTGAACAAATTCATATTCTGACTCTTATAGCAGGTTGTAATGAGTTTTTTCAGTCCAAGGAATTCGAAGTTATAGGCAAAATATGTGAAAAAGTTGCTTACACGTGGGTCGTCGCAATTGCAAAGGACGGTCTTGCCCTTGAAATGTTCACGATAATGTCTTAACTCGTTGTTAATATCTTCGAGTTGCGTATAAAATTCATCTTTCTTTGCAGCCTTCGCTTGGTCAATAGTACGCTTTGCCATATCATTAGGGTGTTTCTATGGTGAAACCATTGCAAATATAAGGTTTTCCTGTTTGATAGTAAACGAAGATACAATAACTATATGCGATATTTTTGCAAAATCTGCCATATTCCGTAGGATTCTGGGATTCTGCGAGGTTGTATTTATAAGTGTCGTTCCCTGAAACTGCCAAAAAGTGGAACGACACTACCTGTTTTGGCCGTTTTCATCGGTTTTTCGGCAGTGTCGTTCCCCATTTCGGCCCAAACGCGCCACGACACTTTCCTTTCGTTCCCCCATGTAGTTCCCCCCGCAGCCATCCGAGATGCCTCCTGCTGTGTCCTTTTGTTGATTTAGCCTTCCATTTTATTGTATTTCGGTGAAAATTGCTAACTTTGCTCGGATTTAGAT
>CAZMNZ010000093.1:0-8826 GCA_964567765.1 uncultured Muribaculaceae bacterium | reverse complement strand
TGGGAGAAGAATGAGTACTTCGATTTCTACAAGGAACTCATCGACATCCGTCATGCTAATCCGGCACTTGCTTCAGGTGACAAGGGCGGCGTGTTCGAGGTGGTTTCGACAGAGGACAGCACTCTCGTGTTCACCCGCACCCTCCCAGGCAACAAGGTGACCGTCAAGGCCGAGCTCAAGGCTCCGTGGTCATACGAAATCACAGCAGAATAATATGAAGAAAATAATAGCAGCAATAGCAACAGCAGCCCTCCTAGCAGCCTGCTCAGCCCCGTCATTCGACCCTGCATCAGTGGCTGATGCAACCCAGGATCAGGTTACCCGCGTCGAGCCACTCTCATGGTGGACAGGAATGAAGACCGACCTCCAGCTCATGATCTACGGAGCCGGAATCTCGGAGTACGATGTCGCCATCGAAGGCGGCAAAGGCGTATCCGTGGAGAAGGTCACCAAGGCAGAAAGCCCCAACTACCTCTTCGTGGATGTGAATATCGCAGCCAATGCACAGCCGGGCACATATTACCTCGTGTTCAGCAAGGACGGTCAGTCTTTCAAGTATCCGTATGAGATAGCTGCCCGCGAGGAAGGTTCTGCTGACCGCAAGAGTTTCACAACTGCCGACATGGTATATCTGATTATGCCTGACCGCTTTGCCAACGGCGATCCGTCAAACGACTCTACCGACGACACCACCGAAAAGGCAAACCGTGCCAACGGTCATGGCCGTCACGGCGGTGACATCCAGGGCGTCATCGACCACCTCGATTATATTTCCGACCTAGGCGCTACATATATATGGACGACGCCGTTCCTTGAAGACAACGACCCGAGAGGCTCATATCACGGATATGCCGCTTCGGACTACTATCATATCGACTCCCGTTTCGGCTCGAACGAACTGTACAGGACGCTTGTCGATAAGGCACGCGAGAAGGGCATCGGCATAATCATGGACATCGTTCCTAACCATTGCAGTTATGTCCACTGGTGGATGAACGACCTTCCGTTCCAGGACTGGGTGCATCAGTTCGACACATATACAGGAACGAACGTGGCATTCTCGACAAACATGGATCCTAACGCTTCGGCAAAGGACCTCTATATTCAGGAGAGCGGCTGGTTCGTGCCTACTATGGTCGACATGAACCTCGACAATCCTTACGTTCTGAAGTATTTCCAGCAGTGGGGAATATGGTGGATCGAGTATTCAGGCCTCAACGGTTTCCGTGTCGACACATATCCATACAACGAGAAGGGTCCTGCTTCAGAATGGTGCAAGGCTATCATGAACGAATATCCGAACTTCAACATAGTGGGAGAGTGCTGGACCTCGTCCATCTCTCAGCTCGCATACTGGCAGGGCGGCAACGCCAACAAGGACGGTTTCGACTCGCATCTTCCGTCGATCATGGACTTCCCGCTTCACGATGCCCTTCGAGCAGCCCTCGCTGAGGACCACGGCGGATGGGGAGCCGGAATGAGCAAGGTCTATGACATCCTCTCGCACGATTTCGTATATCACGATCTCTCGAAGATGCTCATCTTCCCTGGCAACCACGACACAGCCCGCATAGGTGACTGCGTCCGCAAGGATCCGCGTGCCCTCAAGATCGCCATGACAATGATGGCCACAATGCGAGGCATACCTCAGATCTTTGCCGGTGACGAACTCATGTTCGTTTCGACCAAGCCGGACAACATCGGCGACCACCCAGGTCTCCGCGTGGATTTTCCAGGCGGATGGGAGGGAGACGAGATCGACCTCTTTACGGATGAAGGCCGTCAGGCTCAGACACATAACACGGACGGTCTCAAGGTTGCGAAGGGCCAGGCTGCCGATCTGTTCAACCACGTAAGCCGTCTCTTCCAGTGGAGAAAGACAGCGGATGTCATCCACAACGGCAAGACCATGCATTTCATGACACGCGACAACACATATGCATACTTCCGTTATAATGACGAGGCTGCGGTATTTGTATATGTCAACAACAACCTCGAACCGGTGAACGTTCCTTGGTCTTACTACTCCGAGATTACGGAAGGTCTCCACGACGGAGTCGATGTGCTCACAGGCGAGCCTTTCGAAGTGTCTGACGCGACCGTTGTTGCTCCTAAGACCGCACTTGTTGTGGAATATAAAAGGTAAAGATCCTTCGCTGCCGCTCAAGATGACATTAACCCGTCATTCAGAACGACAAACCATCATTCAGAATGAACGCTCGTTATTCAGAACGAAAACCTGTCATTCTGACCGAAGTGAAGAATCTTTAAACAAGAAACAATATACTAAATATGAAGAAAATACTATCTGCATTATCAATCGCACTAATGGCGCTGGCCTGTGCACCAAAGCAGGGCCCGGTGACCGACATCCAGACCCTGACCTCTCCGTCAGGCAACATGGAGATGACCTTCCAGCTCACAGCAGACGGCACCCCTCAGTATGCCCTCAACTACGGTGACCAGAAGGTGATCCTTCCTTCAGACCTCGGATATGAGTTCCGCGGCGTGCTCAAGGCTCAGAAGCTCATCTACAACGCCGACGGAACGATATCAAAAGAAGACCGTGAGCCTTGCTACTCCTTCCATAATGGCTTCGCCGTGGAAAGTGTTGAGACAGCGACTTTCGACGAGACATGGGAGCCTGTATGGGGTGAGGAGTCTAAGATCCGCAACCACTACAACGAACTTCTCGTGAACCTCGTGCAGACCTCTTCCGACAAAAAGATGTCCATCCGCTTCCGTCTCTTTGACGACGGCCTCGGCTTCCGATACGAGTTCCCGTACCAGAAGAACCTCAGTTATTTCGTCATCAAGGAGGAAATGACCCAGTTCGCCCTTGCGGGGGATCACACAGCATGGTGGGTGCCGGGCGACTATGACACTCAGGAGTACAACTTCACAGAGTGCCGCCTCTCTGAGATCGCTGAGAAGATGCCTCAGGCAGTGAACCCTAACGACTCACAGACCCCATATTCTGTGAACGGCGTGCAGACATCCCTCCAGATGCGCACCGACAATGGCCTGTATATCAACATCCACGAGGCAGCCCTCCTCGACTACCCGTGCATGCACCTCGAACTGGATCCTAAGACCATGACCTTCACCTCCCATCTGACTCCTGACGCTCAGGGCTGGAAGGGACGTCTCCAGACTCCATGCAACTCTCCTTGGAGAACAGTCCAGGTCGCTCCAAGTGCGACAGCACAGCTCGCCTCACGCCTTATCCTCAACCTCAACGAGCCTTGCGCTCTTGAGTCGACAGACTGGATCAAGCCGGTGAAGTACATCGGAGTGTGGTGGGAGATGATCTCAGGAAAGGGATCATGGGCTTATACCGACGACTTCGCTTCAGTCCAGCTCGGCAAGACCGACTATGCCTCTGCAACCCCTAACGGCCGTCACTCTGCAAACAACGAGAAGGTGCGCAGCTACATCGACTTCGCTGCCGAGCACGGCTTCGACCAGGTGCTCGTCGAGGGATGGAACGAAGGCTGGGAAGACTGGGCAAACTGCAACAAGGACTATGTCTTCGACTTCGTCACACCATATCCTGACTTCGATATCGAAGCGCTTAACAAATATGCACACTCAAAGGGTGTGAAACTCATGATGCACCACGAGACCTCGTCATCAGTGCGCAACTACGAGCGTCACCTCGACCAGGCCCTCGACCTGATGGACAAGTATGGCTACAACTCCATCAAGAGCGGATATGTGGGTGATATCCTCCCTATCGGAGAGCACCACTACAGCCAGTCCCTCATCAACCACTACATGCACGTGGTGAAGAAGGCTGCCGAGCACAAGGTGATGCTCAACGGACACGAGATGGTTCGTCCTACCGGTCTCTGCCGCACATATCCTAACCTCATCGGTGCAGAGGCTGCCCGCGGAACAGAGTATCAGGCTTTCGGCGGCACAATGCCTCACCACGTGACCATCCTTCCGTTCACACGCCTTAACGGTGGTCCTATGGACTATACTCCTGGTATCTTCGTGATGGATCTCGCGTCTGTGACCGATGGAAGGAATACATCATGGGTGAATGCTACGATCGCCAACCAGCTGGCGCTTTATGTGACCCTCTATTCTCCGCTCCAGATGGCTGCAGACCTTCCTGAGCACTATGCTCAGTTCATGGATGCCTTCCAGTTCATCAAGGATGTGGACATCGATTGGATCCAGTCGAAGTACCTCCTCGCAGAGCCGGGTGAATATGTTGTGATCGCTCGTCAGGGCAAGAAGAACGGCCAGTGGTTCTGCGGCGGTGTGACCGACGACCAGAAGCGCACCCTTGAGGTTCCTATGAACTTCCTCGACCCTGGCAAGACCTACGAGGCGACAATCTATGCAGACGACGTTGAGAACGGCGCTGACTACAAGGAGAACCCTCAGGCCTACAAGATCTGGAAGCAGAACGTGACAGCGGACGACGTCCTCACAATGGACATGGCTCGCGGCGGTGGCTTTGCAATCTCATTTCTGGAGAAATAATCCTCGCACTCCGGATGCCGATCTTCTGCCATTCGGAGTGTCTCCCTGTCTTCAGGATGTCAATCTCCTGTCATTCTGAGCGTCTCCCTGTCTTCAGAATGTCAATCTCCTGTCATTCTGAGCGCAGCGAAGAATCTGAAACATTAACTAACCAAATATCAATATTATGAACAAAATCTTACTAACCGCTGCTGAATCACCCCTCAGGTCCAGCAGCTACGCATCGCCAGAGACATTAGTGTCGGAGATGCTCTCGGGGGGGGTGCTTTGTGGAAGCACACTGGAGCTCTTGAAGCAACAGTCATTCGGCCATCAGGAGTGGGAAACTGATGATGATTTGTGGAGCTAACAGATGTTTAACTATTAAAACGAAGAACAATGAAAAAGAATTTGTTTATGGTTGCAGCTGTTGCTCTGATGACTTTTACAGCTTGTAACAAGGAAGAAATAAATGATAGTGTTAACGCTCAGGCAGGAACAGTTGAATTTGTTGCCGGATTTGACGTTGACACTAAGACTGCACTTGACGAAACTAAGACGAAGACTCTTTGGTCAGATGGTGATAAGATTTCAATCAACGGATTTGAGTTCGTTGTGTCTGAACTTATAGAAGGTGGTGTATCAGCAAAGTTTGTCAACGTTGATGACCTTCAGGATTTTGGCGCTCCTTACACCGCTTATTATCCTGCTAATGTAACGGAGATTCCTGCTGAGCAGACGGCTTATGCCAATACTTTTGATCCTACGGCTGTCATTGAGAAGGCAGAGTCGGATGATCACAACCTTTCATTCCAAAATGTGGCTTCACTTCTCAAGTTCCAGGTTCCTAGTGCATGTAAGAAGGTAACCATTACAGCTAATGAAAATCTTGCTGAAAACTCAAAAAGTGTAACAATCTCTGGTAACATGATAAGTGGTCAGGACTATTATGTCGCCGTGCTTCCAGGTGTAAAGAATTGCTTTGAGGTTCGCATTGACGGATATCTCTCTAAAGCTGCCGCCTTTGTTACAATAGAGGAGGCAACTATTGCAAATATGAAGAGTCTTCCCGCTTCGACTAAATCGACATTGCGTATTATAGGAGACTTTAATAGCTGGAATACTAGCAGCACACCTATGTATGATGAAGGAACGTACTTTGTCGCAAAGGATGTAAGCATTGGAACGAATGATTTCTTGTTTTATAACACAAGCAACAGCGCATATATTAAAGGCCCAACTACAGTGACAACTAATACATGGCAGTATATCTATGGGGATAACACTAATAATATTAAGATATCTTCAAGTACATCTTCTGCAAAATATGATATATACCTTGATAAATTGGTAAAACGCTTTTATATAACTCCAGCTGGTTCAGAAGCCCCAACAGACAAAACACTATATATAGAAATCTCCAATAACACTTGGGCTGGTTATAATGTCTATGGTTGGGCATCTTTTGCTGACAATAATTATGATGGAATTTGGGGATCTTGGAGTATGTGCCCATCTAACTCGACAGTCACAAAAGATGGCAAAAAGTATCTCTATATGCGGTTCCCTAGTTTCTACAATAATGAGACAATCAGTTTTAAGTTAAGTAACACAGGAAATAATGACCAACAATCGAGTGAGATTACTGGCATTAAGCTTACTTCGGACCTAAGTTACAAACTTAATAATGCAACTCTAAGTAAGTAAAGCGACATTAAAGTGCAACGCACAATCCGTTTAGATCTCTAAGAATCAGCACTTTACAAAAATAGTGACGCAAAGCCTGGGGCAAATTCGCCTCAGGCTTTGTCGTACCATGCCCAGCATAGGAATCTCCTCCGACCTCAAAACTCTCCATCTCACCTCTCCATCTCACCACTCCTGCTCATCTCTCCTGCTCATCTCTCCTGCTCACCTGTATGACACCCTGCCTGCTTTTTCCCGTGATGCATAAACCATAGATTTTCAGCAACTTATATACTTTTGCTCGACGTCCGCGCCATGCGAGCAAAATCGTTGAACTCTCTGATATACAGCATGTTGCGTGTCACAGCACAACGCGCGCCGCAGGCCTGGCCACAGATAAAAGTGCAACGCACAATCCGTTTACCAATAGGTAAAACGTAACGTTTTTCCATAAATATCAGCCCATGATACCGCCTTTCATCCGTCTCAGATGCCGATTCTGCAAAATAACCGTATACTATTTCGGTACACGGATAATCCTTCGGAACTTTGCATGAAAAATAAAAATGACCTGTATGAAAGATAATGCAAAGGAAACCGGCAGGGGCAAACAGAAGTTTGCTGAACTGCTTTGTGATTTCATGTTCAAGCGACTCTTTGGAAGCGAGGCAAACAAGGATGTACTGCTTGAGTTTCTGAACATGATTATCGAGGACAAGAACATCGAACATGTCGACTTCATCCCGAACGAGCATCTGGGACTGACCGAGGAGGACCGCAAGGTCATATTCGACATCTCGGCTCGGTGCAAGGACGGAGAAAGGCTGATCATCGAGATGCAGAAAGGCTACCAGACGCATTTCAGGAAGCGGGCCATCTACTACACGACCTATCCCATCAACGAGCAGGCGCGCGATGCACGTGACGCATTCGTCAAGGCCAAGGCGGCCGGAGAGAAGAATGCCAGGTTTGATTGGGACTACAACCTCAAGCCTGTCACAGTGGTTGCTATCCTGAATTTCAGTTTCAAGCATTTGGACGATGAGTGGCCGAAGGATAGGTTCCGTTCGTCGTACCGTCTGAGGGAGGACGGCACCCACGAGATCATGACTGATGTCCTGAGATTCGTGTTTTTGGAACTGGGACGTTTCCGAAAGAGGATCTGGGAACTGGAAACGCGGTTCGATAAGTGGGTGTATCTGCTCAAACACATGCACGAATTGGCTGAAATTCCGAAAGAATTCAGCGATCCTTTGTTCACACGCTTGTTTATGCTGGCAGAAATTGATAACTTCACGGCCGAAGAGTATAAACAGTATCTTGAATCATTGGACAATATGGGAGATTATCAGAACATAATCAACACGGCGGTCGAGGAGGCCGCACTTCGTGGACGGGCAATTGGACGAGAGGAAGGACGAGAGGAAGGAAAATTGGATAAGACCGTCGAGATAGCGGGCAGAATGCTGTCTGCCGGAATGACCAAAGGTGAGATCGCCAAGTTGGTGGGGTTGACGGAGGAAGAACTGGATGCTGCAATGCAGACTGATCAGGATTTATAGCAGAAGAATTGCCGCATATCCGGCGTTTATTGCGGGTGCTACATGAAAACGCTGAAATCGTGTAGCACCCGTGCGCTGTTTCTGGTTATTAAGCCCGACAGTTTTTCGGCAAGTCACTCTGAAATCAGCTTATATGCTGAATTTGTATTCCAGTTCCTCCAGCCACATCTGTCTGACTTCCTGCCCGCTCTGCTTGACCATGTTGAGGCTGATCCATTCCACGTCGTGGATGCCGATCTGGTTGAACGTTCCCTTGACAAGCGATCCTTCCAGAGAGTTCCCGAACATGTCGCGATAGACATCTGCCGGGGTGTTCATTGTGGAAATCACAATCACCTGGCGCAGATTCTTCAGACGTGATTTGAGCTGTCCTCCTTCCATGTCGTACACCACTCCCGGGAAAATGACCTTGTCGACAAATCCCTTCATCATGGCCGGCATGGTCATCCACCATATCGGAAAGATCATCACTATCCTTTCCGCCCATTCCAGTTTCTTCTTGTAGCGCAGAACCGCCGCATCAACATCGGTCGTAGTGATGTCGTCTCCCCGGCCAGCCTGCCCGAATGCCATCAGGTCCTTGGCTCTCATGACGGGGTCGAAGCCGTCTGTTGCAAGATCAATTACCTTGCAAGGATGTCCTCCTTTCTTCAGTCCTGCTCTTACCGCGCCCAGTATCGCGTTACAGTAACTCCCCTCGTAAGGGTGATAATATACAATAAGCGTCTTCATGATATCAGTTTTCGTCAGACTATTGCAATACTCTCGCCAAATATTGAATTTTAAAATATTTGCCCTATATTTGCACAGTCAAGGAAAGATGCTCGAGTGGCTGAAGAGGCACGCCTGGAAAGCGTGTAGTCGCCTAAAGCGGCTCACGGGTTCGAATCCCGTTCTTTCCGCAAAAGAGAGACAGAGAAAAAGTCAAGCTCGCTTGAACTTTTTCTCTGTCTCTCTTTTGCCCTCGCTATCCGTGAAAATCCACCTATTCCCGGATGACACTCACAATTTAGCCGATCTATCCGGAAAAACTGGCCTATTTCCGGATGACACTGACAAAATAGCTGCAACAAGATAGTGGCCTCCCGATTCACATCGGAAG
>CAZMNZ010000092.1:0-8921 GCA_964567765.1 uncultured Muribaculaceae bacterium | reverse complement strand
GTTTTTCTCGGTACTTGCTTCTTGTACAGTAAAACAGTCTTTTCAATGAACTTGCTTTGCCAAACTTGGAGTGTTTGTGTACCCCGTTTTCGTTTGGGATTGCAAAGGTAGACATTTTTTCTTTACCTCCAAATTTATTTTGAAATATTTTTGAAGTTTTTCCGTGAAATTTCCCCACAAGTCCACACAACACTCTAACTAACAGAGTATTACGGAATTGTTACAATTTTGTTAAGATCGAGATTTTAGATATCCAGCCACATTTGTCATGCTGAGCGTTAGCGAAGAATCTTGGTAAATGGAGGATGCTATGTTCAGCATGACAGATGGAGGATTCTGAAAACACAGATATTGGAATCTTGGAGGGATTTGAGTATATTTGCATGTTTGCGAACTTATGAACATCGGCTTGGGAAGCCGAGGGCCGTAACTTGAACCTTATACTATATATTATATATGGACAAAAAAGTAGTCATAATTCCGACTTACAACGAGAAGGAGAACATTGAGAAGATCATAAGGGCAGTATTTGCCCTTGAGGGGGATTATCATATTCTTGTGATTGAAGACGGGTCGCCGGACGGAACCGCAGCAATTGTAAAGAAGTTGCAGGAAGAATTCGATGGACGTCTGCATATGATCGAGAGAAAGGGGAAACTCGGACTCGGCACTGCATATATAACCGGATTCAAGTGGTCGGTTGAGAACGGATATGACTATATATTCGAAATGGATGCGGATTTCTCTCATAATCCGAACGACCTGCCTAAACTCTATCAGGCCTGCCATGACGGTGCTGACCTTGCCATCGGCTCACGCTACTGCAAGGGAATCAGTGTGATCAACTGGCCTATCGGCAGGGTCATCATGTCATATTACGCATCGGTTTATGTACGCACCGTGCTGGGAATGAAGGTGTATGACACCACTGCCGGATTCAAATGCTACAAGAGAAAGGTTCTTGAGACCATCGACCTGGACAAGGTGAAGATGAAGGGATACGGATTCCAGATCGAGATGAAGTACTCGACCTACAAACTCGGATTCAAGATCCAGGAGGTGCCTATCATCTTTGTGGACAGGACAGAGGGCACGTCAAAGATGAGCAGCGGAATCTTTGGAGAGGCGTTCTGGGGCGTGATGAAGCTTAAGATGAGAAAAATCAGACCAAGAAAGTGATGAAAGCGACACTTCTTCATAATGCAACGGTAGTCACCTCTGAGAAGGAGGCTGTCGGAAGTGTGCTGGTCATAGACGGCACCATCGAGGAGGTCATATTTTCTGACCGCGAGGATTACGGATTCCGCGTGGACAGGATCATAAAGCAGCATGAGGGGCTTGAAGTCATTGATCTTGAAGGGAAATGGCTTATGGCAGGAGGAATCGATGCTCATGTGCATTTCAGGGAGCCAGGTCTTACTCATAAGGCGGATATGGCGACAGAATCACTTGCGGCTGCCGCAGGAGGAGTCACATATGTGTTGGATATGCCTAATACCAATCCTACGACCACTACGGCACAGGCGCTCAAGGAAAAGATAGAACTTGCAAAAGGGAGGACAACCGGAAAGATCGCATTCCATATAGGGGCTACGAATTCCAATGCGGAAGATATCGTGCGACTGCTTCAGGAGGGGGATGTCTCAGCGGGAATCTGTCCGGATGACATTGCAGGAGTGAAGGTGTTCATGGGATCGTCGACAGGGAACATGCTGGTGGATGACAACTCTACGCTTGCAAGGCTGTTCGCCATAAGCGAGAAGCCGGTTCTGGTGCATTGCGAGGATGAGCAGACCATCAAGGCGAATCTTGAAAAGGCTGTCGGGAAATACGGAGAGGACATTCCGTTCAGGGAACATGAGAATATAAGAAGCCGTTCGGCCTGCATCAAATCGAGCATACGAGCCCTTGAAATGGCTATCAAGCACGGAACGAAACTTGTGCTCTGTCACATCTCCACAAAGGAGGAGATGGAGATGGTTCGCGCTGCCAAGCTCAGCAACCCGTCCATCATCGCCGAGACCTCATGCAACTATCTGTGGTTCAGCAATGAGGATTACGACAGGCTCGGCAGCAGGGTCAAGTGTAACCCTTCCGTAAAGACACCGCAAGACAGAGAAGCCCTGAGACAGGGGCTTGCAGACGGGCTCATAGACACCATCGGCTCTGACCATGCGCCGCATCTTCTTTCAGAGAAGGACAATAAATACGGAAAGGCTCCTTCCGGGCTACCTACCATACAGCAGAGTCTGCCGGTTCTTCTTACCATCGCAAGGCAGGAGGAGATTCCTCTGACACGAATCGCCAGCGTTTTTTCTGAAAAGGCCTCAGAACTGTACGGGCTCAAGACGGGAAAGATAGAAAAGGGATATGCTGCTGACCTGGTGGTGTTCGACCTCAACAAGGAATTCACAGTCAGGGCTGAAGACCAGAAAGGCAAATGCGGATGGACCCCGTACGAGGGAGAAAACCTCAACGGAGTCATCGAAATGGTACTGGTGGACGGAGTTAGAGTGCTTTAGTCCTATTTAATAAGCCTAAGGCCGATGCGGCCACGGTCCAGATCGACTGAGATTACGGTCACCTTCACCTGCTGGTGGAGTTTGACTATCTTTGACGGATCTGCCATGCCCTTGACACCCATCTGGGTGGCGTGAATGAGTCCGTTCTGCTTGATTCCTATATCTACGAATGCACCGAAGGCAGTGATGTTGGTCACTATGCCAGGTAGTTCCATGCCGGTCTTCAGGTCCTCTATCGTCTTGATGTCGTGAGCGAATTCAAATTTCTGGGCTGATTCGCGAGGGTCACGACCAGGTTTGCGCAGCTCGCTGATGATGTCGTTCACAGTCGGAAGTCCGAACTCCCCTTCCACATATCGCGAAGGATCTATCCTGTCGCAGAGATCTGCATTTCCAACCAGTTCACGAGTTGTCACCTTGAGGTCACGTGCCATCCTGTCCACGATGTGATAGGCTTCGGGATGGACGGCTGAATTGTCAAGAGGATTCTCAGCGTCGGCGATCCTGAGGAAACCTGCACACTGCTCGAAGGCCTTTTCACCTAGGCGTTTCACTTTGAGAAGTTGGGCACGGGAAGTGTAGGCTCCGTTATTGGAACGGTAGTCCACAATGTTGTCGGCAAGAGCAGGTCCGATGCCGGCGACATAGCTCAGAAGGTAGCTGCTGGCGGTGTTAAGATTCACTCCCAAGCTGTTCACACAGCTCTCCACCGTATTGTCCAGTTTCTCCTTGAGAAGAGTCTGGTCGACATCATGCTGGTACTGGCCCACTCCGAGCGACTTTGGATCGATCTTCACAAGTTCTGCAAGAGGGTCCATGAGACGGCGTCCGATGGAAACCGCTCCACGCACGGTCACGTCGTAGTCCGGAAACTCTTCACGAGCCACCTCTGATGCAGAATAGATAGAGGCTCCGTCCTCGCTGACTGTGAAAACGCGGACGCCCTTTGGCAGAGGAACGCGCTTGATGAATTCCTCAGTCTCGCGGCTTGCAGTTCCGTTTCCTATCGCAATGACCTTTATTCCATATTTCTGAACCATTCCGGACACTGCCTGAATGGCCTTTATCTTTTCGCTTGCAGGCGGATGCGGGAATATGGCTTCGTTGTGAATCAGGTTGCCCTGCTCGTCAAGACATACGACCTTGCAGCCTGTCCTGAAACCAGGGTCTATCGCCAGGACGCGCTTCTGACCGACCGGCGGTGCGAGAAGGAGCTGGCGGAGGTTTTCTCCGAATATGCGGATGGACTCCAGGTCGGCCTTTTCCTTTGCCTCCTTTATGACCTCATTCGAGATGGATGGTTCCAGAAGACGCTTGAAGGAGTCGTCGAAGGCCTCGTGGATCTGCTCGGCAAGGGCAGGACCAGGATAGCGGCGTTCCTGACAGAAGTCATAGTATATCTTCTTGCAGCATCTTTCGGGATCGGCGTCGATCTTTATATTTATAAATCCTTCCTCCTCAGCGCGAAGAATGGCAAGAAGCCGGTGAGGTGCTATGCGCTCGATGGACTCGGAATAGTCGAAATATATCTTATATTTCTGAGCCTCGGAACCGGTGGCCTTCTTCGTTGCCTTGGTCACTATGCGGCGGGTCTTGAATATCTGACGGAGGGTCTCACGCACGGAAGCAGTCTCGCTCAGACGCTCTGCAATGATGTCACGGGCACCTGCAAGGGCATCCTCGACAGTCTTTACCTTGTCGCCGACAAAAGCCTTGGCCTCCTTGAAAGGATCGTTTAAGGAAACCGAATACATCTTGTCCGCCAGAGGCTCCAGTCCGAGTTCCTTGGCAGCAGTCGCTCTTGTGCGTCTCTTAGGTTTATATGGAAGATACAGATCCTCCAACTCTCTGGATTCCACGCAGTTCTCAATCTTTGAGCGGAGTTCTTCTGTCAGGGCACCAGCCTGGCCTATTGTCTCCAGGACCGTCTCCTTACGTTTCTCCATCTCGGCAAAGACATCTGTCCAATGGCGTATCTCTGCCACGGCCACATCGTCCAGACCGCCGGTGCGCTCCTTTCTGTATCTGCTTATGAACGGAATAGTCGCGCCCTCCTCAAAAAGGGCAGCGCAATTTTCCACCTGCCACTCCTTCACCTGAAGGCGCGCAGCTATACTCTTTATATATATTGTTTTCATATTATTTCCATTTTGCTGTAGCAAAGGGATCCCTTTGCTAGTCGTGCGAAACCTGTTTCAACTGCTCGCGATAAGCCGAGAATATCTTCGACTTGGAGACAAAGCCGACATAGGTGCGGTCGTGCTCCACCACAGGCAGGTTCCAAGCCCCCGTCTTCTCGAATTTCATCATCACGCTGTCCATCTTCTCATCCACATAGACATATGCCGGA
Source organism: uncultured Muribaculaceae bacterium (assembly GCA_964567765.1). GTDB lineage: Bacteria > Bacteroidota > Bacteroidia > Bacteroidales > UBA932 > Cryptobacteroides. The sequence continues at coordinate 4,049 of CAZMNZ010000092.1, read as the reverse complement.
GCAGACTTCATGAAGTTATAGACATGCAGGGTGGCATATTGTTCCGTCTTGAACATCTCCCTTCTGATGTCCTCGAGCGACACATAACCCTGGAAATGCTTACGCGAATCCAGCACTGGGAATATATTTCTCCTGGAATCAGCAACCACATCTACAAGTTCGCCGAGGGTGGCATCGATCTTTATCGTATTGAAGTCTGACTCGATCAGTTCGTCAGTCTTGAGAAGCGTGAGCACAGCCTGGTCGCTGTCATGGGTGAGGAGCTCTCCCCTCTTTGCTATTCGTTTGGTGTAGATGGAATATGGCTCTATCGTCCTTGCCACTCCATAAGAGACTGTCGCCGTGATGATCAGCGGAATGAGAAGTTCGTATCCTCCCGTCATGTCGGCAATGAGAAAGATGGCTGTCATGGGAGCCTGCATCACTCCGGCCATGAGCCCCGCCATACCGACCAGCACGAAATTCTGTTCAGGGACTACCGCCCCGCCTCCGATAAGGTTGATGGTCCTGGACACCACGAAACCTGCTATCGCACCTATGAACAGCGTAGGACCGAAGGTACCTCCGACTCCGCCGCCGGCATTGGTGAATGACATTGAGAAGACCTTCAGAAGAAGGATCAGCATGAAGAAGACCGGAACCAGCCAGGATTTCCTGAGGAAGAAGTCAAGCACGGTGCGTCCTTCGAGGTCTATGGTTCCTCCGTTCAGGAGTTCGTGGAGATACTCATATCCCTCACCGAAAAGAGGCGGGAAGAGGAAGATGAGAACACCGAGGCATCCGGCAGATATCGCCCAGCGGACGAAAGGCTTCTCTATGCTCTTTATCTTATCCTCCAGCCAGAGCGTTGTCCTGGTAAAATAGACCGAACAGAGCGCGCAGAACAGGCCCAGGATAAGGTAGAACGGGATATTTCCCATCGCAAATGGAGACAGCGTGCACTCGAAAGGTGGTTTGTCTCCGAGGAAAATATATGAAATCACCGTTGCTGAGATCGTTGAGAGGAGCAACGGAAGGATTGATGTCATCGAGATGTTGAACAGGAGGATCTCAAGGGTGAAAAGCACTCCGGCAAGAGGGGCCTTGAAGATTCCGGCCACCGCGCCCGCTGCACCGCATCCCAGAAGAATGGTCATATTCTTATATGACAGGCCCATATATCTTGCCACATTCGAGCCTATTGCAGCACCGGTGTAGACTATCGGCGCCTCGGCTCCGACCGACCCTCCGAATCCGATGGTCACGGAAGAGGCTGCGATGGAAGTCCACATGTTGTGGGACTTGATCTTGGATTCATTCTTGGAGACCGCCACAAGAACCTTGGTGACGCCGTGGCCGATGTTGTCCTTCACTACATAACGCACAAAAAGCATGGCTATGAGCATACCTATACCTGGATAAATGAGGTAGAGTGCATTATATGCCTCTGAATCGAACCACGAGGTGAGGTGGTGGTGTATGAACTCGATGGACGTCTTCAGAAAGACGGCGGCAAGACCGCACGACACGCCGACAAAAAGGGAGAGAATCATCATCACATCCCTTTCCTGAAGTTTCATCAGACCATGCCTAAGCGGTGCTAAAATATCCTTTATGAAGAATCGAGATTTCATACGGATCAAGTCAATCATGCAAATTTAGCAAAAAGAGGATATGAAGCAAAAAATAACCGACCGGAAATTCCGGCCGGCATCTCATATATCCTGGATTTGAAATTACTCTCCGTCAGCACTGTCATCATCGCTGCTTGAATACTGCGAGATGTTATCATCCGGCAGGCTTTCTCCCTCTCCTCCTTCTGATTCCTCTGAATCTTCACCGTCAAGCCAGCGCTCAAGGTCATCAGCATCATCAGTCTTTACCTTTATCTTTACGAGGTAGATCGCTTCCTCTGTCTCCACTGTCACTGCATAAAAACTTGTTCCATCCGGTTTCGGATATTTCACGAGATCCGGGAAATAATCGCTATATCCCTTAGGATACTTTTCCGCAAAAGCCGCCGCCAGTTCATCTGACATGTTCTCAAAGCTGCATACCGCTCTTCTCTTAGCTGTTGGTGTCATATCTGTTTTCTCTTTGTTCTGGTTTGTTTGAAATTCGGTGCAAGTGTAGGACATTTTTTTGAATTGAGCAACATCTGGAGGCATTTTTTATCAGCCTCTTTTGAAAAAGAACGATTTCTGCTCCTTTTTGCGCTCGATATCGCGTTCCACGAACACCTTTTCAAGATTTTTAGGATCCAGACCAGTGTAGAACATCACGGAAGATGTTGTCATCGGAGTCGGAGTGAAATCCTGCACCTGGTCCATATATAATCCTTGAAGAGCCGGCTTTCTGGCAAGTCTCTGCATTTCACGCATTCCGCAGCCCGGATGCCCGGAAATGAAGTACGGAACCAGTTCGCACCTCTTTCCGCTGCTTCTGACGATGTTGTCGAATTCAAGTCTCAGACGTTCGAAGAGTTTGAACGAAGGCTTGGCCATAAGTTTCAGAACCGAGTCCTCGGTGTGCTCCGGAGCCACTTTGAGACGGCCGGAGGTATGTTCGAGGATAAGTTCTTTCAGATATGGATACGAGGTCTCGTCCACGAAGCCCTTTTCGTCGAGGAAGAGGTCGTAGCGGATTCCGCTGCCGATGTATGCATGTCTGATCCCCTTGACCTTGGAAATGCTTTCGTAGAGTTTCAGAAGGCGCTCGTGGGAACGATCCATGTTCTTGCACGGCACCGGAAAGAGGCAGGACTTGCGGCGGCATTTCGCACAGAGTTCCTGATTTTTGCCGCGCATTCCGTACATGTTTGCAGTCGGTGCTCCTACGTCGGATATGTTTCCGGCAAAACCCGGAAGATTATTCAAAGCCTTGATTTCCTTCAAGATGGAGTCCTCGCTGCGTGACTGGATGAACTTGCCCTGATGAGCGGCTATAGTGCAGAAGTTGCAGCCTCCGAAACAGCCGCGGTGGGTGTTGACGGAGAACTTAATCATCTCGAAGGCAGGGATATGCTTGCCCTTGTAGCGCGGATGCGGGAGTTTCGTAAACGGAAGGTCCCAGAACGAGTCCATCTCCTGCTGGGTTGCGGGAGCCCATGTAGGGTTGATCTGGACGTATCCCGAACTCACCGGCTCCACGAGCACAGGAGGCTGGAGCATGTTCGCATAGGTCTCTATTACATGGAAGTTCTCGGCAAAGGCGACCTTGTCCTTGCAGCAGCGTTCGTAGGAATTGAGGATGACCGCATCCTTGGTCCTGCAGCGACCGTCCATATAGAAGGCCAGCTGAGGGATCTTCCTTATGTCGTTGACATTCCTTCCCGCTTCTATGGCCCTGGTGAATTCCAGCATGGTCCTCTCCCCCATTCCGTAGCAGAGCCAGTCGGCGCCGCTCTCCACCAGCACAGATGGCTTCAGGCTGTCCTGCCAGTAGTCGTAGTGGGTGAACCTTCTGAGAGAGGCCTCGATGCCTCCGATGATGACGGGGACGTCGGGATATATCTCCTTGAGGATCTTCGTATAGACCGTCACGGCATAGTCGGGACGCTGACCGGCCTTTCCTTCCGGAGTGTAGGCGTCGTCGCTTCGGAGTCGCTTTGCTGCGGTGTAGTGGTTCACCATGGAGTCCATGGCACCGGCATTGACTCCGAAATACAGTCTCGGAGCCCCTAACTTGCGGAAATCCCTGAGGTCGTCCCGCCAGTTTGGCTGAGGGACCACCGCCACACGGTAGCCATATTTCTGAAGCCACCTTGCGATGACAGCTGTCCCGAACGAAGGATGATCCACAAAGGCGTCGCCCGTGAACAATATCACATCAATGTAATCCCATCCCAGAGACTTGACCTCTTTTATCGAGGTCGGAAACATATATACACTACTTTCTGACATAATCAACTAAATAGAAGTGCACAAAAATAGTGAATATTTCCGAACAAGTTTTCTACATTGCAAAGACATTGAAGCCACCGTCCACGACAGCCACTGTGCCGGTGACGAACTTCGAGGCGTCGGACATCAGATAGTGGATGGTTCCGCAGAGTTCCTCAGGATCGCCCA
>CAZMNZ010000091.1:0-9003 GCA_964567765.1 uncultured Muribaculaceae bacterium | reverse complement strand
CCACCCTTTGTCACGCAAAGGAAGTGATACTCAGCACCATGAGTCGCCTCGATATCGATCTGTGCAGGAAGGTTGCACTTGGTGTTAACCTCATCGTACATTGTGAGAGGGGCATTCTGCGAATAACGAAGGTTCTCCTCAGTGTAGGTCTTATATACTCCGAGAGAAAGAGCCTCTTCGTCGCAGTATCCTGTCCACACCTGCTGGCCCTTCTCGCCGTGGATGATGGCAGTACCGGTGTCCTGGCAGAAAGGCAGTTTGCCCTTGCAGGCAACCTCTGCATTACGGAGGAAGGTCAAAGCCACATACTTGTCATTCTCGGAAGCCTCAGGATCGTGGAGAATCTTCGCCACCATCTCGTTATGCTCCGGACGAAGCATGAAGGAAACATCACGGAAAGCCGTGTTAGCCATAACTGTAAGTCCCTCCTTAGCGATCTTGAGCATCTCATGACCCTCAAACTCGCCTGTGCTCACATACTGCTCCGACCCCGGAATCTTGTAGTATTCAGTCTTGTCCTCGCCAAGCTGAAACATTGGTGCATACTTAAATTCAGCCATTTTGTATTGTGTTGGTTTATATTTTTCTATAAAGATCCTTCGCTGACGCTCAGGATGACACTGAGTCGCTCAGGATGACACCTAAATCATGCAAATATATAACAAATATCCCGGATCTCGGCGATAAAAACAGACCTTTTACGGCAGGAGGGTAACAAAGTCTCCCTCGTTTTGTTTGAAGGGAGTGCGGGTGCTACATGAAGACACTGGAATCGTGTAGCACACGCGTGACTTTTTAGGTTAATTGCCTGATTTGGAGGGCAGGTTGTACATAATATGGTGGGATTCATGTACAACCCGATAACATAGACACGGAAAATTACCTGAGGGTCTTGTAGGAGAGGATGTGGGCGGTGATTGCTGCTGCAAGAAGGATGAAGAAGAGGCGGAAGGCCCAGTGTTCGGCCACGAAGAGGGCGCAGTTCAGAAGGGTGAGCCAGACCATTGTTACCGAAATGACCTTCACCTTCAGAGGAATGGACTTATGGATCATGAAGTTCCGGATATATGCTCCCAGGCGCGGATGGTTCATCAGCCAGTCATACAGGCCTTTATGGCTGCGCAGGAACAGCGCGGAGGCAAGAAGCAGCAAGGGAGTGGTCGGCAGAACCGGCAGGAATATGCCGAGAATGCCGAGTCCCAGGGAAAGGACACCCAAGATCATTAAAAGCCACCTCATGAACAACTGTCAGGCAATCAATAATTGTCCCACCAGCCGCGGCGGTGATGGAAAACCACCGGATCATCACGACGTGCAGATTTGCGCAGGAACGGAATCTGGTAGCCGATTCCGAACTCGATGTACTCTGCGATGTGACGGTGGGTCTTGGCAAGAGCCTGAAGATAGATGTTGTCCCAGACTCTGTACTTGATTCCGAAACGGATATAGTGGCACGCCTCCTGACTTCCTGCTCCGTCCGTCTTGTAGAACAGCGGAATCTTCGAGTCGCATCCCGTCCTCTCGTGATCGAAGTTATAGAAGTTGCGGGCAGGATTGATAAGATAAAGCCCCCAGTCGACCATCGCAGTGACATCTCCGAACTGAAGTTCGTTGTTCCATGATATACCCATACGGGTCTTGTCTGCATTAGAATATTCATGCTTCCTGCAGAAGAGGCCTCGGTTGGTCACGTTTCCGATAGCATCATTGAAGAACACGTCCATTCCAAGACCCACTCCATACCAGTTGGTCACATTATATATACCTCCCACATGGAAAGTAGAGATAAGGAACCTGCCCGCATCCGTCATGTCTGCATTCTGGGCTCCGGCTGCTCCGGTTATATTCAGGCTCCACTTGTACGGAAGGCTAGGGAAACGCTTCGGCACTCTGGCCTCATCCTCGGTCGGATTGACAGTCGCAATAAGTCCGACACCTCCATATAGTATGTTCGCTCCCTTGTTCGGCTCCGACATACGGCCGTTGCTTATATGGTTGAAACCCACCTCGGTGTTGATGGTGAGATTGCGGTTGATCGGAAAATTCAGGTTCACTCCGCCGCTGAGGAAGACATTGAACATGGAACCGAATGTCTCATTGGGAATTTCCTCATTGACAGTAGCCTTATAATGGCCGTTGAGGGCAGCCAGACCGGATGCCAGTTTGATCTTCGCGTGGAAATGAGGCAGGCGGAGGGCGTTCAGCATTATATAAGGATACAATGCCAGTCCCTCACCCATCACATCGTTGCCAAGATTGATATATGTCAGGCCGAGTCCCACGGTCGGGTCATTCAGATACTGCTGCCACGGGCGCTGTCTTGAAGAAGGGAATTCCACACCGAAATTCAGACCGGTGGGAGCATTGGGATCTATATCAAGGATATTTCCGCTCGGATCAAGATAGGTTCCCATGAATGCCTGTGCCTTTACGGAAAACCTTTCATTTCCGGTGTGAACTGCAATGGTGTCGCGCGCCGGAGAAATGTGTGCGAAAGATACGGCCGCAACGGTGATCATAATCAAACGTCTCATACTAAATTCCAAAACCGGCGCGAAGGTAACCTTTATTATGGAATTGTGCAAATTCAAGCATTCGCATGAAGACGAACATCCGGCCAAAAGCACCTGTGTTTGAATATAATTGCTATATTTGTACGATTTAACGGAACGAGATGACAACTAACGAGAACATAAAGGAAGTGCAGCGCCGTGTAGAGACGCTGGGAAGGTGCATAGACATAGAAGGAAAGCGTGCAGATGTGGCACAGCGACAGGAGAAGACTCTTGCGGCGGATTTCTGGGATGACCCGAAGGAGGCAGAGAAATTCCTCAAGGACCTATCCGGAGTGAAGTTCTGGGTGACCGGCTATGACAAGGTGGCCTCAGGAGCAGAGGACCTCAACGTGCTTCTGGACTTTGCCAAGGAAAGCCTGAACGGGGCATCGGATGACGAGGCGACTGCAGAAGTGGAGGAACTCGATCAGGCATTTGCCGCAGTCCTTGCCGAACTGGAGACACTTGAACTGCGCAACATGCTCGGAGAGGAAGGAGACAATCTCGGTGCAGTCCTCACCATCAACTCAGGCGCCGGCGGGACAGAGGCCAACGACTGGTCTGCAATGCTCATGCGTATGTACATCCGCTGGGCTGAGCGCAACGGCTACAAGGTGACCATCACCGACGAACTTGAAGGCGAAGACGCAGGCATCAAGTCAGTCACCATGCAGGTGGAGGGCGACTATGCCTTCGGATATCTCAAAGCCGAGAGCGGCGTCCACCGTCTTGTGCGTATTTCTCCGTTCAACGCCCAGGGAAAGCGCCAGACTACATTCTCGTCAGTCTTCATCTATCCTCTTGTCGATGACACGATCGAGATCGAGATCAACCCGGCAGACCTCGAATGGGACACATACCGTTCAAGCGGAGCCGGCGGCCAGAACGTGAACAAGGTGGAGACAGGAGTGCGCGTGAGACATATTCCGTCAGGTATCGTGGTGGAGAACACGGAGACCCGCTCGCAGCTTGACAACAGGCAGAACGCCCTCAGAATCCTGAAATCCCGCCTGTACGACATCGAACTCAAGAAACGCCAGGAGAAGCAGGCCGAACTTGAAGGCCAGAAGAAGAAGATAGAATGGGGCTCGCAGATCCGCAGTTACGTCCTCCATCCATACAAGATGGTCAAGGACCTGCGCACAGGTCACGAGACCTCCGACACCCAGGGCGTACTTGACGGAGACCTGAACGACTTCATGAAGGTCTATCTCATGGGCGGCAACAGATAGCATATTCAGGATGACAGGTATATTCGACTCAGGCATAGGCGGGCTGACCGTCTTCAGAGAGATACGCAAACTTCTCCCTGAGCAGAGTTATATCTATTATTCAGACAGTGCCCACTGCCCCTACGGCGAGAAATCCAAGGAATATATCATAGACAGGGCACGCTCCATCACCCGCATACTCATAGACATGGGAGCGGAGATAGTGGTCGTGGCCTGCAACACCGCCACAGCAGTGGCAATATCCACCCTCAGGAAAGAGTTTCCGATAAAGTTCATCGGAATGGAGCCTGCCATCAAGCCGGCAGCGGCTCTGACCAAGACCGGAGTCGTGGGAGTCCTTGCCACAGCAGGCACTCTCAAGGCCGAGAAATACCTGAACACCAGGAAGAAATGGTCCCAGAGCATCACTGTTGTCGAACATATAGGCGAGGGGTTCGTGGAACTTGTGGAGAAAGGACAGACCTCCGGAGCAGAGGCAGAGGATATCATAACAAGAAGCCTTACACCTCTTCTTGACGCCGGTGCCGACACCATAGTCCTCGGCTGCACTCACTACCCTTTCCTCGCGGATACAATAAAGAAAGTCGCCGCCGCACATGGTGCAGACGGCAACTCCTTTCATCTGATAGACCCTGCCCCCGCAGTAGCCAGACACCTGCTGGAAGTCATGGAAGCGGAAGGCATACAGACTGTCTCGCCTGAGGGATTCAGCATGGAACTTCTGTGTTCGGGAGACGGGACAACACTTCAGACAGTCTATTCAATTCTTTCCTGAAAATGGCTTACAGCATAAGAACAAACGCTGACGAATTGTCCATGTCGGGCATCGTCACACCTACAGGAGCATTGATATATGTCGGGTCACAGACCGTGTAACGCGAGTTATTGCAAGAAATATAGTCCCCCGGCACGTTCTCATTGAATCTGACTGCTGCAGCCAGATGGCCAGGATAATAAACCAGCACCACATCAAGTCCAACGATATCGCGTACAAGGCGGGAGAAGAGGATAGAGCGGTCCTCACAGTCACAATATGGATAATACAGGCTCTCATCACTGAAGAAAGCGCGTTCCTCACCCCAGACCTTCTCATCAAACTCATATTCCATCGCAGTCTGCACAAAGTTAAGGAGGACAGATACAGCATCAAGTTCTGACTTTCCCGCCACCGCTTTCCTAAGGGCCGGATACAGAGTGGCCCGTACATTACGGCCGGCAGGCACATTTGCATAGAAACGCCACTTGGTCCTCATGTCATTATTGACAAATGCCAAAGGATACTCGTCATAAAAAGCGATCAGATTCATATTTGAAGTCACGTCTGCTGCCGCTTCGGAGTACTTTTCGGACTTAAGATGACGCACATCAGAGAGTCTCTCAGCAAAACGATTCTCCTGTGCGATAGTCATTCTCATCGGGCAAAGGTCTGCCGGGAAGTCTTCTTCCAGAATCTTCATTTCTTGCGAGCCTGTCGTTTCAATAGCGTAATAGTTCCTGCCATTGACCTGATAATACGGATATGAATACAGTTCGCACTCGACCGCCATCAGAGGACAGACCTGGCCTGCATCGTCCAGCCCGATCTTAAGATCGAACCCAGACTGAATCATAATGAAGGCTTGGAGCACCCGTGCCTCAACTCGGGAATCCGGATATACAGCGTCGCAGAAACTCTTTACGCACTGGTAATACGCCCAGTCGCACAGGTCCAGAGCCTTTCTCTGCCTGTATATATCACTCAGCGTAGCTTCCATGGCGCGATTTCCGGCCAGAGCGGCCCACATGTCGGCAACCGCCCACTCTGAACCTTTTTTTATGACAGGTTTATTCGCCACGTCAAAGAGCACGCTGCACTGAGTTCCATACAGTTCAAATGACACCGACGCAGAAGCAGGAGGAGCGGGGACGGGTCTGACAGGCTCTATCGGTTCAGGAGCAGGAGCCTGCTCAGGGAGCGTCACGACCTCCGAATATGGGAGTTCGCGTGGTGCTCTGTCCTTCTCCAGTTCTTCCTCAGGAATGACCACCGGAGGTACGACCGGCTCTTCGTGAACAGGAGGCGCCACGGGTTCCTTTCCATAGAAGATCTCCCAGTTCTTCCTCATGAACTCCACATAGGCGCTGTTAGTCTGCTTCGAGAAAGCGTCAAATTCCTGATTGGCACGACCCAGAAACTCATCAAAGATATTCTGATGATCCTGAGCAAAAGCCACTGGCAGCAAGGCCAGTGGCAGAAGTATCAGAATTAATTTCCTGAACATATCCGGGCTTAAAGTTCCTCGTCAAACTGCATGTTGTTATAAGCTCCCTGCACTTTGTCCATACCTATGAGTGCCTCAAGTTGCTTCTTGTTCTGCTCTGACTCATTTGCAAGCTCTTTCATCACGGTTTCGTGAGCGATCTTGATGGCCTGACGCTGATCGTAAAGAACATTTATGCGGACTGTATAAGTGTTTCTTGTCTGGTTGTAGATGGTTACAGGAACAAACACTCTTCCAAGCTTCTGTGAAACAATCACCTTTGCATTCTCGATTGCCTTGGACAGTGATGCAGTAAGTTCTGGAGAAGTCTCGTTGTTTGCTAGAGCGATGTCTGCGAGAGAGGCTATTGAAGAGCATATATTGCTGGCAATCCTAAGCTTTGCGACAGCCTCAGCCTGCATCTGTGCGGCACTGAAATTAGTTCCTGTTGCCTGAGCCACAGCATGAACATACTTCGGATATCCCTCTTCATCGAACAGACCTCTTCTGTCATAGTAGATCTCAAGCTGCTTCTCGATCGGAAGATCCATTGACTTCCAGCCCTGCTTTTCAAGCTTCTTGGCCTCCTTTCTTGCCATCTTAGGAGCCTTGGAGTAGAAGTCCTCCTGCTGCTTCTCCATCTCGCGAGCCATCTCCTTCTTCTCCTTCTTGGTATAACCCTGAGCCGATGCTGATTCAACACTCATCGCTACCATTGAGCAGATTGCCACTGCCATAAAAATCTTCAAAGTTTTCATTTCTTTAATGTTTAGTTGTTAATATTTATTAATGTTGTTTTTGCCTGTTTGACTATATATAGGATCGGGGCTTTTGAAATCTATCATCGAAATTGTATTTTTCTCGAAAAATGTTTTGAATATCCTTTGTAAGAGTTACAAACCGACTGTACCTTATATGGATCGGGCTCGTGCACCCACACTTCTTCTAGTTTTCGATATGCCCCAGAAAGTGAACGGTGGGTCATATATCGTTGATAAGGCTTAATGACGACACCTAAAAACGGGACACCCTGACCGACAGGAATAATCCTGATCTTTCTAGGATGTAATTTAAGTTCAAGCTTAGTTTCCAAGAAAGCCTTTATTTTAGGCACCAGTTGCATCATCTCATGTTTACTTAAGCCGACAATGTAAAAATCATCGACATATCGTCCATAGTGCCTACATCTCAGCTCACGCTTGATATAATCATCAAGGTATGACAAGTAAATGTTGCTGAACAACTGGGATGTCAGATTTCCGATAGGAAGTCCACATCCGCTTCTAGCATAAAATAGACTTTTTGAAGCTGGCAGATCACACCAATCACTCACTTTTCCTTTTCGATAACATCCTTTTGTCGGCTCATTAAAAATGACCAACTCAAGTAGATAGAGAGCCAGTTCAAAATCAAAGCGCACTAATCCTTTCTGTCTCATTTTTATCAAATGTGAAATGATTATATCAAAAAGTCTGCGTCTGTCAATACTCATAAAATACCCCTCAATATCCATCTTCAACACATAACACGGCTTTTTAAAATTATCTGAGCACGAACGTATATGGTGTTCTAGTCTTTCCACTCCAAATAATGTCCCCTTTCCTACCCTACAAGAATAACTATCATAAATAAATGTTCTGTCAAAAACCGGCATCAACCAATTATAGAGCAAATGGTGCACAATTCTATCTCTGAATGCAGCAGCAAACACCTCTCGCTTTACCGGATCATTTATAATAAAGCACATACTTCGACCCACCTTATATCGTCTTTCACAGATTTCATGATAAAGTCCAATGAGATTGTCTGACAGATTGCGCTCAAAGCGCACTTGAGACTTTGTATTTCTCTTATTCTTACGAGCACAATAATACGCAGTGAATAAATCCGTCAGCAACTGATCTTCCGGCAGATTCTTGGAGGCACCGAACAGACTGCCCGTTTGCTCGGTTGTTGTTGTTCGTTGGATTGACGTTGCCATTGTTGTTGAAGTTAAGGTTGTACGCATAGTTACCATTAGGAGTAACTGACCAATAGTTGCCGTAGGCACCGACACCGTTCAGCGACCCATCATTGTTGTTGCGATAACCAGAAGCGGGCGCCAAAGCAGTCTCTGAATGAATGCAGGAATGGGAGTGACACTGACATTCCTGCAGACTGGAATATAATACCGTTCGTTATGCGTTTACGGTGGACTGCTGAATCTTCCTCACCCTATCTACTGAGCCTTAACCTTTTGATAAAGCAAAGATACTTGCTTGCTGACGGACACAACCCTTTCGCTAGCGAGCGCAAAGGTATTCACTGAGATTTCCTTCATATCTTTCAATAACTGAATATTAAACTTGATTTCTGTGCACATATCAATAATTTTCAACATATTGTCTGACGTTTCACCAATATCGTAAACTACACGTAACTGATAGCACATCTGATAAACGAGATCTTTCAGTCTCTTCCCCACCGGATCCATGACATTTTTAGAGACATTCTGAGTAAATGAGAAAACCTGAGTCATCAGATCATAAGCAGTCTTGTAAACCGGAGTCTTCTCTATCACTGAAGTATTGGGAGTAAAACGGTCAGAAGCATTAATCAAAATGCAATCTTTCCAGTTCTGGAACTTCACCTCATCATACTTAGCACGCATTTGACACCTGACCAGGCCATCCGAGACCTGCTCATACACATATCCATATAGCCACTTTGGAAGGGACTGTTCCGGAAACCCTAAAGACACAACATCCATATTGACAGCCTTCACATAACGCTTAGACAGCTTGAATTCATGTATATACACATGAGCAAAGAATGCAGACCTTTCATAGGCTTTCATGAACATTCCTTCGCGATAAAGCCAGATGCAGTCAACATTGGTGTTCTCTCTATCTATAATCTCTTTATATGTCATAATCCATTCATTTTATTTTCGACCCCCGCGCCGGGCGCGGGGGTCAATCCGCGGAACGCCATCAT
>CAZMNZ010000090.1:0-9057 GCA_964567765.1 uncultured Muribaculaceae bacterium | reverse complement strand
TATCGGTTTCTGTTACGGGCAAAGATACAAATTTATTGCTACAATCACTCACGTTACACATAATACAATGAATGTTTTTGATTTATATCACAATATCCATCACAACAACACCATCCCAACCGCTTACGGCAATCATCACCTGCTGCTTTTCCAAATCAAGAGCGACACTCACGGTTATGGTATCGCTGATGAACAAAGTCGATCTCGATGACGTTCCGGCTTTCTGCCGTAAACTGGCGGTTCTGCGTGATGTTATGGCCGTCAGATCGTTTCTCAATCTGCATCAATGCCGATCTTTCGGCTTCTCTATCGTAAAATTTCTTCGTAATTCGTCATTAATGCAACGCGCGTTACTGTAACCGCCGTTACAATACAATGCATACATAGTAATAAATCTTGTTTTGCGCAATCATTCGTATTCCGATTTCTACGATTACCGATGATTGCAGCGTCTATGCCTATATTGAACCTACATTCATGCTTCTATTCGGGTGATACATGAATCCTGCCTTTTCATGTATCACCCACTCTTTGAAATGAGGTTAAAACCCGACATTTTCCCGGACAGGGTCGGCCAAATTACCGGGTTATCCGGGAAACCAGCAATTTCCCCGGGATATCGGCAGACCGACAGGCAGAAAAACAGCCGAAATTCCGCCTGTCGGTACCAGAAATACGGTTTTAGCATACTAAAATGACACCGTCAGGCAGAAAAACATGCAAAACTCTGCCTGACGGTGTATTATTGAGCCTCAGATGAGGGGGGGTGGCATATATTCCCTATCTGTTCATCTTTCGAAGGAAGCACTCTATGGTGTTTTCCATCAGGCAGCAGATGGTCATCGGACCCACGCCGCCGGGAACCGGAGTGATTACGGAAGCCTTCGGCTCAACCGCCGCATAATCCACATCACCGCAAAGCTTTCCGGTCTCAGGGTCACGGTTCACTCCGACATCGATCACGACAGCCCCTTCTGAGACCATATCTGCCGTCACGAACTTAGGACGGCCGATGGCAACAACGAGGATCTCCGCATTGCGGGTCACCTCAGGAAGATTCACCGTGCGGCTGTGAGCTATCGTCACTGTCGCATTCTCGTCAAGAAGAAGTTTGGAGACCGGGAGACCGACGATATTGCTGCGCCCTATCACCACGGCACGTTTGCCCTTGATCTCCACACCAGCCTTCTTCAGCAGCTTGATGATGCCCTTAGGGGTGCACGGGAGCACACATTCCTGCTTCTGCCAGAGAGCGGCGACATTGAGAGGATGGAAACCGTCCACATCCTTCGACTTGTCGATTGCAGCGATGACCTTGTCCTCGCTGATATGCTTTGGAAGAGGAAGCTGCACAAGTATGCCGTCCACAGAGTCATCTGCATTCAGTTCAGCGATCAGTCCCAGAAGTTCTGCCTCGGAAATCGTATCCGGCTTGCGTATCGTAGTGTTTCTGATGCCCACGACTTCAGAAGCCTTTGCCTTGCCTGTCACATACGAGACACTGCCGGGATCCTCGCCTACCAGTATTACGACAAGGTGAGGCACACGGCCATATTTCTCCGGAAAGGTCGACACCTGCGCTGCCATTTCCGCCTTAAGTTCCGCTGAAAGCTCTTTTCCTGAAATGATCATGACTGTTAAGTTTAAAACGGCTGCAAAGATAAGCCATTTGCAAAGCAATTGAAAGTGCTGTTACAAAAAAAACATGAAATTTGAATTGAATATAAGATTTAAATGCTACTTTTGTGATTTAACGTTAAAAATTATGAGACTCATCATCGAAAACACAAACGAGAATGCAGGCAAGTGGGCTGCACGCCACATTGCAGCAAGAATCAATGCACATCAGGCAAAGTCAGACAAGCCGTTCGTACTCGGTCTGCCGACCGGTTCGACTCCGCTCTCAACATATAAGGAACTCATAGCCCTCAACAAGGAAGGCAAGGTTTCATTCAAGAATGTGATCACATTCAACATGGACGAATATGTAGGTCTCCCTAAGGAGCATCCTGAAAGCTACCACTCGTTCATGTGGAACAACTTCTTCAACCATGTCGACATCAATCCTGAGAACGTGAACATCCTCAACGGAAATGCAGAGGATCCGGTTGCAGAATGCGCCGCATACGAGGAGAAGATAGCCAAGGCAGGTGGAATCGACCTCTTCATGGGAGGAGTCGGAGAGAACGGACACATCGCTTTCAACGAGCCGTTCACATCTCCACAAGAGCGCACCCATCTGGTGACACTCACTCACGACACTCTGGTGGTGAACTCACGTTTCTTCGACAACGACTTCAACAAGGTGCCTAAGCAGGCTGTAACAGTAGGAATCGCAACTGTTCTCGCAGCAAAGGAAGTGCTCATCCTCGCTCTCGGAGCAAAGAAGGCAGACGCTGTCCGCCAGTGCGTAGAAGGCCAGGTGAACCATATGTGTCCTATCACATGGCTCCAGACACATAAGAACGGAATCCTCGTTGCTGACGAAGGATCAGTCGAGAAACTCACAGTCGGCACATACCGCTACTTCAAGGAAATCGAGAAGGACAGCCTTATCTAAGATCCTGATTCAAGATAAAAAGCATCCCCTTTCAGTCAGACGAAATGTCAGAATCTGAAAGGGGATGTTCTGTTGGATATATGTCGTTAGAGCACTCTCCAGCCGATGTCGCGGCGGTAGAAGAGGTTGTCGCATTCTATGGACTCCACAGCCTTGAGAGCCTTGTCATGAGCCTCCTGAAGGTCTGAGCCTGTACCCACTACCATCAGAACACGGCCTCCGGCGGTATGGAATCTGCCGTCCTTGCATGAAGTGCCCATATGGAATACGCGGATATCTTCAGGAAGGGAGTCAAGACCCTTTATCTCATAACCTTTTTCATAGTCACCAGGATAGCCCTTGGATGCCATCACAAAGCCCATTGTGACCTCCTTCTTCCAGAGGATCTCAGGCATCGGAGTGTGATCTGCCACTGCCGAGAAGATGTCATATATGTCTGACTCAAGCCTTGGAAGCACGACCTCTGTCTCAGGATCTCCGAAACGGCAGTTGAACTCTATGACCTTCACTCCGTTAGGGGTCTTCATAAGCCCGCCGTAAAGCACTCCGGTGAAAGGACAGCCCTCCGCCACCATTCCGGCAGCCGTAGGCTTCATGACCTTTTCCATCGCATATTCAAGGTCTTCATCGCTGATGAGAGGAACAGGAGAATATGCGCCCATTCCACCTGTGTTAGGTCCCTTGTCTCCCTCATAAGCACGCTTGTGGTCCTGCGAAAGGGTCATAGGATAGACATCTAGTCCGTCCACAAAGCACATGAACGAGAATTCCGGGCCGGTCAGGAACTCTTCCACGACCACCTTTCCCTTGCCGAACTTATCGTCGAGCAACATGTCCTTGAGCGTCTCCTCAGCCTCTTCGAGAGTCTCAGGAATCACTACTCCCTTTCCTGCAGCAAGTCCGTCATATTTGAGGACCACAGGGAAAGAACCCTTCTTCACATACTCCAGAGCGGCATCATAGTCCTCGAATGTCGCGAAATCCGCAGTCGGGATATCATATTTCGCCATCAGTTGCTTTGCGAAATCCTTGCTTGCCTCGATTGTAGCAGCAGCCTTTGATGGTCCGAATATTCTGAGGCCTGCCTCCTTGAAGGCATCCACCACACCCGCAGCAAGAGCCACCTCCGGCCCTACCACAGTGAGGTCTATTCCGTTCTCAAGAGCAAAATCCCTGAGCTGCTCGACCTGAGTCTCCTTCAAAGGGACACACTCCGCCTGCTGGGCAATGCCGGCATTTCCCGGAGCACAATAGATCTTTCCTACCTGAGGACTGCGGCTGAGAGCATCCACAATCGCATGTTCACGGCCACCGCCGCCCAATACCAATACTGTTTTCATATATTTATAGTTTACATTTATTCCTATAAGTGCCTCCGGTGATTGTCTCAAGGGAGAATTCGCGGAAGACCATATCGTAGCCTCGTGGCCAAGGGTCATCGCTCTCCTCGTAATAAAACGCTATGCTGCCGTTGTCAAGCATCGTCATCGTAGAATAAGCAGAAGGTCTGTCGGTGACTCTGAACGGGCCTCCCCAGTCCGCTGCAAGACGGGCCGGATCCATGATTCCGTCAATTTCCTTGAAATATATGCCCACAGCCCTTCTCTCCGGCCCCAGCGGCACCGACTGAAGAGCGAGAGTCACCTGTTCTCCGTCCTTGCGCATTGCCGGCACAAAAAGGATCTCCCCGTTGCAGGCATTGGCTACAGCAGTGCATCCTCGGTTCCGTTCGCCGGAGAATGCCTGGACTCCCCACTCACCTTCACCTTTCTCCACATCAGAATATGCAAAGACATTGAATATCCTTCCTCCCATGATACGCGAACTTATCACCACGCTTCCGTCTTCCAGTTCCTCGCACTTCGCTTCGTCTCCCGCTGCCGCAGCAAGAGCATCACAACCGCCAAGGGCCTTCCATGAACGGCCGAAATCATCACTGTATATGACTCTGTTGCCGTTCGGGCGGGCACACAATGCCGCATATATGCGATAATGGCTGCCGACCTTGACACAGCGGCTCTGGAAAATCTTTCCGGATGTCACAAAGCAACTCTGCACCGAACCGTATGCACTTGAATCAAAAAGTCCGTAAACATCTTCCGTAATCTCCTTCCAGGGCTCCCATGTCCTGCAATTGTCAAGGCTTCTCAACAGAGCCACCCTATTGGGATTCTGCCGCGTTGTGGTCGCATGTCCATAGACGGTCTCTCCGCACACGGCAATCACAAGCACCTCGCCGGTTTCCCGGTCCACAGCCATGGCCGCATCTCCGAATCCGCAGTCAACCGCACCATGAACTCCTGTTCCTTCAATCAGCACGAACGGTTCTCCCCATCCTTTCCTGTCGCAGATCCTTCCATGGATATCCACTCTGCCGAACCCGATGTCCAGTTTGCAGTGGCGATAGTCTGCCAGTGCCAGAAGCCTTCCGTCAGGAAGTTCCGCAAGTGTCGGGATACGGTATGGAATCGTGTCCACGGCAGTATTCTCAAAGAGGACAGCATCCGGATAATGCACCCCGTCTGAACAAGACAAGGCAGCCACAAGAGCTGCCATATATATCAGGATCCTTCTCATTCAGCAAAGGAATATGAATATCCGTCCACCTTGTCCCACTCGCCTCGCGTGAAGTCAGGGACTTCGACAGGCATGCTTCCGTTCTCAAGCGACAGGCGGGAGAGGTCGCTTATGCAGCACCACTCGGCCATGTCATATACGTCCATATCCAGAGGCAGGCCGTTATGCAGGCAGTATATAAGCCTGTAGTCCATGATGAAGTCCATGCCGCCATGGCCCCCTACCCTCTTCGCCACCTCGACGAATTCAGGATTCATAAGAGGATTCGGGCAGGACTTCTGGAGTTCTCTGAGCGAATCACCGGAATATATCTTTTCCGTGCCCAGGGCATCATAGCCGGCCTCAAGTCCGGCATTTTCACGAAGGCAGTAGAGTTCCACAGGATATTTCCCGGCATAGCCGTCCGTACCGACCACCTGGTACATCCTGTCGTAAGGACGAGGAGTCATCACATCGTGCTGGATGAGTATGGTCTTCCCCTTCTCAGTCCTGATCAGCGTGCTTGTCTGGTCGGCGTTCTTGAAGTCCGGGCAAGGGACTCCGTTCTTGAGTTCATAGACTTTCGGACCGTTTAACGGTTTTGTGTCCATCGAGACAAGAGTCTTCATGCGGTCTCCCCTGTGGATGTCAAGTACCTGACACACAGGACCTATGCCGTGAGTAGGATAGACGTCTCCCCTATGGTCCTTGTTGTATTCGAGCCTCCAGCTGTTCCAGTATTCTCCCCAGTACGGATCCAGGCAATGATGATAGGCACCCTCAACATGGATGACCTCACCGAACACGCCTGCCTGGGCCATCGAAAGGGTGGACATCTCGAAGAAGTCATATATGCAGTTCTCCAGCATCATGCAGTGCCTGCGGGTCTTCTCCGACATATCGATCAGAGACCATATCTCTTCCAGGGTGTTCGCAGCAGGAACCTCGATCGCGACATGTTTTCCGCACTCCATTGCATAGAGGGCAATCGGAGTATGCGTGAGCCAGTCAGTGCATATATATACAAGGTCAACATCCTCGCTTTCGCAGAGTTGCTTCCACGAATCCGCCTCACCACCGAACAACTGCGCTCCCGGCACTCCGCGACGCTCCAGAATACGGGCACTGCGCTCCACCCTCGGCATCTCTATATCACACAAGGCGGTCACACGGCAATCCGGGACATATGTGAGACGGTCAACTGCGCTCACTCCCCTCATGCCAAGGCCTACGATGCCGACCCTTACAGTGTCAAGCGGTTCAGCCCTGAGGCCAAGAACGCTTTCCTGTCCTGCAGGACGTTCAGGCACATCCACACTTATGATATTCTTCTGTGCGCAGGAGTACAGCGCAATCAATGCCGTCAGGGCAAGGAGGATTCTCTTCATATTATCTCTTAATGTTTGAAATGACGCATTCCCGTGCAGAGCATGGTGATTCCGCACTCGTCGGACTTCTTCACGGAGTCCTCGTCACGCACGCTTCCGCCCGGCTGGACGATGGCCTTCACACCATATTCAGCTGCAAGGGTCACGGTGTCGTCAAATGGGAAGAATCCGTCTGAACCGAGCACAAGAGCCTCGTTGCGGATGTCCTTTCCAGCCTCCTTCAATGCTGCCTCTGCCTGCTCAAGAGCGATCTTTGCAGAACCGACACGGTTCATCTGGCCGGCTCCCACTCCGAGAGTGGCACCGTCCTTCACGACCACGATCGCGTTGGACTTCACATGCTTGACTATCCTCCATGCGAAGTCGAGGTCAGTGAGCTGAGCCTCGGAAGGTTTTGCCGCAGTCACACACATGTCGGCCACTATTTTCTTCGTGTCAACATCCTGCTCCTGGACGAGGATGCCGCCGTTCATGCTCACATACATGTTGTGCCCTCCTTCTTCCTTGCTCATATCGACCTTGAGAAGACGCAGATTCTTCTTGGTGCAGAGCACTTCGAGAGCCTCGTCAGTGAAGCTTGGAGCCATGATGATCTCAAGGAATATAGGCTTCATGAGTTCGGCAACCTCCTTGTTGATCTCGCGGTTCACAGCCACGATGCCTCCGAAGATGCTTACCTTATCTGCCTCGTATGCCTTCTTCCATGCATCGACCACATCTGTTCCTATAGCGGCACCGCATGGATTCATATGCTTGAGTCCCACGCAGAACGGAGCGTCGAACTCGCGGACTATGTTCAGGGCAGCATTCGCATCCTGTATGTTGTTGTATGAAAGTTCCTTTCCGTTGAGTTGGACTGCTGTCGCAAGTGAGTAAGGAACCTTGTCGAGGGTAGCGTAGAACTTCGCACTCTGGTGAGGGTTCTCGCCGTAGCGGAGGCTCTGCTTGAGGTCGTACTCAAGGAAAAGCTTCTCATTCAGACCTGCGGCCTTACGCATATATGTGGCGATCATCATGTCGTATTCTGCGGTGTGCGTATATGCCTCGGCAGAAAGCCGGAGACGGGTCTCCTTGGTGGTGTTGCCGTGCTCGCGGATCTCTGCGATGATCTTCGCATAGTTGTCCGGGTTGCAGACCACTGTCACCGCGCTCCAGTTCTTGGCTGCGCTTCGGAGCATTGAAGGTCCTCCTATGTCGATGTTCTCGATGGCGTCCTCCATTGTCACATCAGGCTTAGCGATGGTCTGCTTGAAAGGATAGAGGTTGACGCATACCATGTCGATGAACTCGATGCCGTTCTCCTTGAGCTGGGCGATGTGGCTGTCGAGGTCACGACGTCCGAGGAGTCCTCCGTGCACCTTAGGGTGAAGGGTCTTCACGCGACCGTCGCAGATCTCAGGGAATCCTGTTATCTCGCTGATGTTGATTACTTTAAGTCCTGCGTCCTGCAGAAGTTTCATTGTACCTCCGGTCGCGATGATCTCCCAACCGAGGTCCACTAACTGACTGGCGAATTCTACTACGCCTGTCTTATCACTTACACTGAATAATGCTCTCATGCTTGTATATTATTTCTCTGATTTATGTTATCCGTTAATGAACGTCATCTCTCGATTGAAGGGCAACTTATGCATTCGAGCATTTAACACGTTACCCTATCCCTAAATCCCTTTCCTCGGGAAAGGGACTTACTATCGCCACTTTGTGGCTCAAAACATTTTAATAAATGAATTCTCCGAATTCAGAACGGATGATGAGTTCCTTGTGGTCGCACTCCTCCACGCGTCCTACGATCTGAGCGTCAATGCCGAAGCTCTTTGATATCTCAATAACCTCCTGGGCGTGCTCCGGAGAGAGGTATACCTCAAGACGATGGCCCATGTTGAACACCTTGTACATCTCGGCCCAATCGGTTCCGCTCTGCTGGTGGATGGTCTTGAAAAGAGGCGGAACAGGGAAAAGATTGTCCTTTATCACGCGGATGTCGTCTCCCACGAAATGCAGGATCTTTGTCTGGGCACCGCCCGAACAGTGAACCATACCGTGGATCTGAGGTCTGAGCGCGTCAAGCAGTTTCTTAACTACAGGAGCATATGTGCGGGTAGGTGAAAGCACCAGCTTTCCTGCATCTATCGGCGAGCCCTCCACAGCATCCGTCAGTTTAAGTCCGCCGCTGTACACGAGGTCTTCCGGAACTCCCTTGTCATAACTCTCAGGATATTTCTCGGCAAGATATTTCGAGAACACGTCGTGACGGGCGCTGGTCAGTCCGTTGCTGCCCATACCGCCGTTATATTCCTTCTCATAGGTAGCCTGTCCATAGGACGCAAGTCCCACTATCACGTCACCTGGACGGATGTTGGCATTGTCGACCACATCACTGCGCTTCATCCGGCAGGTCACGGTAGAGTCCACGATGATGGTACGCACAAGGTCTCCCACATCGGCTGTCTCGCCGCCTGTGGCATACACTCCCACACCCATCTCACGCAGTTCCGCAAGGAGTTCGTCGGTTCCGTTGATGATAGCGCTGATCACCTCACCCGGCACTAG
>CAZMNZ010000089.1:0-9321 GCA_964567765.1 uncultured Muribaculaceae bacterium | reverse complement strand
GGTTCAGTATCAGGCACAGATCAATGCCCAGAACGCAGAGAAGATGGGATTCAACATGGATGTATTCAAGGGTGGTCTCGTGACAGACGCTAACGGAAAGGCTACAACTCAGGCCCTTCTCGACAAACTTATCGGTTTGGGATATCCTAGTACAATCACTCCTGAGGACGGTGCCGTTCCTTCCTCAATCTCGGCTGTCGATCCTAAGTTCAAGATGCCGCAGGTATGGAAGACTTCCCTAGCACTCGACTACAACTTCCCTACATCATTCCCATTCTCAATCTCTGTTGAGGGTATCTACAACAAGACCATCAACGGTGTGACAATCTCTGACTGGAGCATGCTCCCAGTGAACGGTTTCGCCCACCTCAACGGTGCTGACAGCCGTCCTATGTACCCTGGTACATTCAGAACTGGAACAAAGGCATTCGTCCTTGAGAACACTCACAAGGGATACGGATACTCAGGAAGCGTTACTGTCAACATGCGTCCTGTAGAGGGACTCAGCCTCATGGCTGCTTACACTCACACTGTTTCAAAGGAACTCACAGGTATGCCAGGTTCAGCAGCTGAGTCAGCATTTACATATGTTCCTACAGTTGAGGGTCCGAACAACATCAAGCTCCATAACTCACAGTATGTAACTCCTGACCGTGCAGTGGCTTCAGGTACATACAGCGACAAGTCAGGCAACCACTTCAGCCTTATCTATGAGGCATGGAGAGGTGGATATAACTACTCATACATGCTCGCAAACGACATGAATGGTGACGGTTATAACTATGACGCACTCTATATTCCTACAGATAAGGAAATCGCAGACAGAGAGTTCCGCTTCGCTTCTCAGGATGATTGCGACCGCTTTGTGGCTTACGTGAAGAACAACAGCTATCTCAGCAAGCACAGAGGTGAGTATGCTGAGGCTTACAGCGTATATTCTCCATGGGTTCACAGACTTGACTTCAGCTACAAGCATGACTTCAAGGTCAAGATCGGACAGTCAGTGAACAAGCTTCAGCTCAGCGTGGATATCAAGAACATCCTCAACCTGTTCAATTCTAACTGGGGTGTGAGCAAGTATATGAATCCTGATCTCAATGAGGGACGTATTCTTAAGTTCGAAAGCGTTGATGCAGAGGGATATCCTGTATTCTCTACACCGGCTAAGGTTACTGCAGACACTCAGACTTTCGTGCCAAGCGTGGCAATCGGTCAGTGCTGGTATGCTTCAGTGGGAATAAAGTATATGTTTAACTAATTTATTTAGAAGGAGATTATGAAACTCAGATATTTATTCTCAATGATTCTCGCGTCAGCTCTCATGTTGGTGGGCTGCGTGGAAGAGATGGGTACCGACTCTTTCGACAACATCAAGCTGGACAAGACCATGCTTGTGATTCCTGAGAACGGAGGTACCGTTGAACTTACAATCAATGCTACTGAGGCATGGGCATTCGATACTCTTTATACAGAGGATGTATGGCCTAACGTAATCACCCGCAAGAAGAACGATGCAGGTGAATATTATGTGAGCAAGGTGGAGGAGTCATGGCTTTCTGTCGACAAGATGGCAGGCGAGGCCGGTGAGACTGTCCTCAAGTTCACTGCTGACATTGTAGCCGGTGGTCGCGAAATCGAGCTCTGCATCAAGGCTGGCGTGAACTCACAGTTCCTGAAGGTTCGTCAGGGTTCTCTTGAGG
Organism: uncultured Muribaculaceae bacterium; assembly: GCA_964567765.1. Taxonomy (GTDB): domain Bacteria; phylum Bacteroidota; class Bacteroidia; order Bacteroidales; family UBA932; genus Cryptobacteroides. The sequence goes on along the minus strand of CAZMNZ010000089.1, from coordinate 7,621 downwards.
CATCTTCAGCAACTTGTGCTGAGGTTATCGCGGGTGCTGACGGAAAGACCTACAGGGTGAAGGGTGTATGTACAGCGATTGCTAACACCACTTACGGAAACTGGTATCTCAACGACGGTACGGGTGAGGTATATGTATATGGTACTCTTGACAAGGACGGCAAGACCAAGAACTACGAAAGCTGGGGTATGGAAATCGGTGACGTTGTCGAGGTTGAAGGTCCGAAGCTGACTTACGGTTCGACAGTGGAACTCGTTGACGTTACGGTCCTTTCCATCCAGAAGTCTCTCGTGAAGGTGATTACAGAGGAGAAGACCTTTGAGAAGGAAGGCGGCGAGTTTGAGGTGAAGGTGGCTTACAAGGGTGACGGTCTTTATCCTGTCGTTGATTCTGAATCAAAGGATTGGATTTCACTCGTCGGTGTGAAGTCATATGCCGGAACACCTTCTAAGATTGAACCTAATCCAGCAGATACAGCTATCGTTACATTCAGCCTTGCACCATTCGACGAGAAGGCTGCTCCAAGAAAGGGCTTCCTTACCTTCACTTCTGCATCTGGAAAGAACTCTACAGAGGTTGTGTATAACATCACTCAGAAGGGTAATATTCCGGATCCTACTCCGATCAAGGACGCAACTAAGGTAGGAGAAGGAATCTGTGTTGAAGGTACAGTTGTGGCTCTCTGTTCTCAGGGATACATCCTTAACGACGAGACAGGCAACATCCTTATCTATCATCCGGAGTCAGGCTGGGAGTGTGATGTTGTTGTTGGCGACAAGGTGAGGGTTGCTGCCGATGAACTCGGTGCATATAACTTCTCTGCTCAGCTTAAGACTCCTTATTTCGAGGAGAAGATCTCAGAGAAGCCGGTTGAAGTTACCTACCCAACCCCTGTAAACTACGATGCAACTAAGGTTAATGCGGTTGTTGATGCATTGAAGGCTGCTGTGGATCCTGCAAACAAGGAAAAAGAGGTAGCAATCAAGGTTGAATACGTTACAATGATCGGTAAACTTGTAATCAGCGGAAAGTATTACAATGTTGAAATTGCAGGAACCGAATATCAGGGATCGCTCTACAATCCTCTTGAGTCTCTCAAGCTTGCTGATTTCAACGGAAAGGTTGTTGCACTCGACGGATATTTCCTCAGCGTGTCACAGTCTTCAGGTGCCTTCAAGTTCATCAACCTCGTTGTGACATCAGTCAAGGAGGCTGGTGATGTGAAGTTTCCTTCATTCGCTTTTGCGAAGAGTTCAGACAAGGTCGCAGACGATGTGACAGAGTACTCACTCGGATTCACTTCATCTGACTGCACTTGGACTCTCGCAGCGAGCGAGGGGGTTACCCTTGACAAGAATACCGGTACTGGTGATGGAACTGTGAAGATGACATTTGCTGCCAATACGACTGACGCTGACATTACTTATACCGTGACAGCTACAGCTGAGGGTGTTCCTGCAAAGACATTTACTCTTACTCATGCTAAGCCAATCGTTGCAAAAATTATTTATTCTGAAACATTTGAAGAGAGTGCAGGTGAATTCACTATTGAGGGTGATAAGATTGCAGAAGACAAGGAGGTCTGGTTCCATGATAGCTATGGCTACATGAAAGCGACGGCATACATTTCTGGAACAAGATATGCGTCAGAGTCTATATGCGTGTCACCTGTCGTTGACCTCACTTCTGAGACAGGGGCTTATATCTCATTTGAGCATACAGGTAGGTACTTCAACAACATGTCTTCAGAGGCTACATTTTGTGTAAGAGAAGAAAACGGCGAGTGGGTTTCAATTGCTATCCCTAATTATATGACAGGAAATGATTGGAACTTTGTAAATTCGGGTGAAATCAACCTTTCATCTTATGTGGGTAAGAAGATTCAATTCGGCTTCAAGTACACAAGTACTACAACTGATGCTCCTACTTGGGAGGTGAAGAACATCATTATTTTAGATATGCCTTCTAAATAATGATTGGATTATAGCAATTTGAACACACGATTTTCCGGCGACCGAGGTTCCGACCAGGTCGCCGGAATTTTTTGTCGTTATGGGGACTGCGGTTTGCATAGTTCTCGAAAAAGGCTAAATTTGTGTGATTTAACGAAAAGGCTTATGACAAAAATACAGACAGTGGGAGTGCTCACCTCAGGAGGTGATGCTCCGGGAATGAATGCGGCGATCAGAGCCGTGACAAGGGCAGCGATATTCAACGGCTGGAAGGTCAAGGGAATATACAGGGGCTGGGAAGGCCTTATCAATAACGAAATCAAGGACTTTACGTCAGAGAGCGTCAGCGGAACCATCAACCGTGGAGGAACCATCCTCAGAACGGCAAGAAGCAAGGGCTTCATGAATGAGGAGGGCCGTGCCAAGGCATATGAGAACCTGAAGGCACACGGGATCGACGCCCTCATCGTGATCGGCGGTAACGGCTCTCTTGCCGGTGCGCAGGTGATTGCCGCAGAATATGACATCCCTTGCGTGGGACTTCCGGGAACCATAGACAACGACCTCTACGGAACGGATACCACCATCGGATATGACACCGCCCTCAACACCATCATGGAGTGCGTGGACAAGATTCGCGACACGGCGAACTCTCATAACCGCATCTTCTTTGTCGAAGTCATGGGCCGCGACGCCGGCTTCCTTGCTCAGAATGCAGCCATAGCGACAGGAGCGGAGGCAGCAATCATCCCGGAGGACAGAACCGATGTGGACCAGTTGGCCACATTCATCGGCAGGGGAGTCCGCAAGAGCAAGAACAGTTCGATCGTCCTCGTGTCCGAGAGCAAGAAGGACGGCACGGGTGGAGCGCAGTATTATGCCGACCGTCTTCTGAAGGAATATCCGGAGTTCGAGGCGCGCGTGACCATCCTCGGCCATCTCCAGCGCGGAGGAATCCCTACTGCAAACGACCGCATCCTCGCAAGCCGCCTTGGAGTGGCTGCGATCGAGGCCCTCAAGGACGGCCAGCGCAACATAATGGTGGGTGTGAAGAACGACCAGATCGTATATGTGCCATTCAACAAGGCGATCCGCATCGACAAGCCTATCGACCGCGAGCTCATCAATGTGCTTAACGTGCTCTCAATCTGATAACCGGAACTAACCCATAATCAAATGAAACACATCTTCTTGTCTGCCCTGCTGGCCGCGGCATGCCTTTCGGCTTCAGCCCAGAGCGAGTGGCAGAACCCGACTGTCAATGCAGTGAACCGTGCCCCTATGCACACGTCATATTTTGCGTACGCCCCGGGCGAGGACTTTGTTCAGGAGGAGTCGGCCAACTATATGACTCTCAACGGCATTTGGAAATTCAATTGGGTGGCGGATTCGGACATGCGTCCGACGGATTTCCATAAGGTCGGACTAAATGACAGCGGCTGGGACGACATGCCGGTTCCCGGTGTCTGGGAACTGAACGGCTACGGAGATCCTATCTATCTGAATGTCGGCTATGCGTGGAGGGAACAGTTCCGCAACAATCCGCCTTTCGTTCCCGTGAAGGGAAACCATGTCGGCTCATACAGAAAGGAGATCGAGATTCCGCAGGACTGGGCGGGAAAGGATGTGATCGCGCATTTCGGCTCGGTGACCTCGAACATATATCTGTATGTCAACGGAAAGTTCGTCGGCTACAGCGAAGACAGCAAACTGGAGGCGGAGTTTGATGTGACCAAGTTCCTCAAGCCGGGAAAGAACCTCTTCGCATTCCAGGTCTTCAGATGGTGTGACGGAACATATCTGGAAGACCAGGACTTCTTCCGCTACAGCGGTGTCGCACGCGAGAGTTACCTCTATGCCCGTGAGAAGAACAGGGTGGAGGATATCCGCGTTCTGGCGGATCTGGATCAGGAATATAAGGATGGTGTCCTTGATGTGACCCTTGATCTGAAGGGCAAATGTGACGTGGCAGTATCGCTTTTCGATGCCGGTGGAGCCAAGGTCGCGGAAGGCAAGGTGTCCGGCAAGGGCAGACAGGCCCTCAGGATGGATGTCCCTCAGGTGAACAGGTGGAGTGCGGAGATGCCGTATCTGTACAGCCTCAAGGCGGAGGTTTCTGTGAAGGGGCAGGTGACGGAGGTCATTCCGGTCAATGTGGGCTTTCGCAAGATCGAACTGAGGAATTCTCAGATTCTTGTGAACGGCCAGCCGGTCCTGTTCAAGGGAGCCAACAGGCATGAAATCGATCCTGACGGAGGATACGTGGTCTCGCGTGAAAGGATGCTTCAGGATGTGCTCAGAATGAAGCAGTTGAACATCAACGCAGTGCGCACCTGTCACTATCCGGACGATCCATATTTCTATGACCTTTGCGACATCTACGGACTCTATATGGTGGCCGAGGCCAACGTGGAGTCTCACGGAATGGGATACGGCGATGCCACTCTCGCGCGCAGGGCGGACTATATGACCGCTCATCTGGAGAGAAACCAGAGGAACGTGTGCAGAAGTTATAACCATCCTTCCGTCATATTCTGGTCGCTCGGAAACGAGGCGGGATTCGGAGACAACTTCAAGAAATGCTACGAGTGGATCAAGGCAGAGGATCCTTCAAGGGCGGTGCAGTATGAGCAGGCCTATGGAAACCAGTGGACAGACATCTGCTGCCCGATGTACTTCAACTACGAGGACTGCATCGCATACTGCGAAAGACAGACTAAGAAACCTCTGATACAGTGCGAATATGCTCATGCCATGGGTAACTCCATGGGAGGCCTCAAGGAGTATTGGGACATCATCCGCAAATATCCTGTCTATCAGGGCGGCTTCATCTGGGACTTTGTGGACCAGTCATGCCGCTGGGTCACTCCTGAGGGGGTTTCCGTCTATGGATATGGCGGAGACTTCAACAGATATGACGCGTCGGACGAGAACTTCTGCGACAACGGAATCATAAGCCCGGACCGTGTGTTCAATCCGCACGCCTATGAGGTGAAGTATATATATCAGCCTGTCTGGACAACGCTTTCCGATGACGGCAGGGTGAAGGTATATAACGAATATTTCTTCCGCGACCTTTCGGCCTACAGGCTCGAATGGGAACTTCTCGCAGACGGCGAGGCTGTGGAGACGGGAGTCGTGTCCGATCTGGATGTGAAGCCGGGTCAGACTCAGGAATATGAACTTGACTATGACCGCTCCGGTCTTGGCGACGGACGCGAGTGGCTTCTGAACGTGAACTATAGGCTCAAAAAGGCCGAGCAGCTTCTTCCGGCAGGTCATGTCATCGCATACGAACAACTCTCGCTGGCTCCATATCAGTTCCCTGAACTGAAGATGGAGAATCAGAAGGTCAACAACAAGCCTGTGGTCGAGCCGGTTCTTATTGCCGATGACGCGAAGAAAGTTGTCGTCAGGGGAGAGAACTTCCTGATAGACTTTACCCGAAAGACAGGCCTTCTGTCTTACTATGAGGTAGGTGGAAGACAACTTATGGCAAGAGGAACCGAACTGACTCCTAATTTCTGGAGGGCGGGAACGGACAATGACTATGGTGCCGGCCTGCACAGAAGGTTCAGCGTATGGAGGAGCCCTCAGATGAGGCTGGAAGCCTTCTCGGCAGAGATGGTGGATGGACTGGCAGTGGTCAAGGCTGAGTACGGAATGTTCGCCGACAGGAAGACGAAGCTTCACCTTACATATACCATTAATAATATAGGAGAGGTCAAGGTCACTCAGCGTCTCGATGCGGCAGAGGATGTGGAACTTCCGGAGATGTTCCGTTTCGGAATGCAGATGCAGATGCCGAAGGAATATGCCGTGGTCGAGTTCTATGGTGACGGCCCATTCGAGAACTATGCTGACAGGAACTCCGCTTCCGTGCTCGGACTCTACAGGCAGACCGTCCGGGAGCAGTTCTATTCATATATCCGTCCTCAGGAGAACGGCAACAAGACTCAGGTGCGCTGGTGGAAGATGCTTGAGGCAGGGGGAAGCGGTCTGATGTTCCATTCCGATGCTCCGCTTTCGGCTTCAGCGCTCAACTACAGCATAGACTCTCTCTGCGACGGATGGAACAAGGAGCAGAAGCATTCTCAGGAGGTTTCTTCGGTGGATTATGTCAACGTATGCATAGACTACAGGCAGTATGGCCTTGGCTGCGTGAACAGTTGGGGAGCCCTGCCGATCGATGAGTACAGGCTCCCGTATCAGGACTATGAGTACTCCTTTGTCATCTCACCGGTGAGGAATTCATATTCAAGATAGGCGGTGTTTTTTCCGCGAAAGTATCTTGGTTACCGTCCTTTTCTGTACGCCGAAGGGGTGCACCCCATGTGTTTCCTGAAGATGGTGGAGAAGTTGCTGCTTTCGATGAAGCCGGACTGCTCCGCCGCTTCCTTGATCGGCATCGATGTGTGCTCCAGAAGATGGCAGAAATGATCCAGTCTGAGTTTGGTCAGATAGGAGGTGATGGTGTATGGATGCATCTCCTTCTTGAACTTTATCTCGATGGCCCTGCGTGAGAGCGGGATGAATGACACGAGTTTCCGGATGTCGATGTCCTGGGTGTAGTTGTGCTTGATGAATTCCACGATTTCCCTTATATAGGGATCCGAGATGATTTTGTGCTTTGTGGACATACGCTCCACGACTCCTATTGCTTCGACTGCAATTCTGGCTGGCCAGATCTGCTTTTCCCGGATCATCTTGAACAGGATCTTTGCCAGATCATATCCATGCTTTTCAAAATTCAGTTTGATGGAGGAGAGGGTGGGGGAGGATATGTTGCACATGAACTCGTCGTTGTCCACTCCCAGCAGGGAGATGTCCTCCGGGATCCTTATGTTTTCCAGCAGGCATATCTCCGTCACCTGTCTTGCCATGAAGTCGTTGCAGGCCAGGAGCGCTATGGGTTTGGGCAGGGAGTGAAGCCATGTGCTTATTGCCTCCGTCTCTGACTGGAAATCCTCCACTTCATAGACGAAGGCCTCCTTCTTCTTTACAGAGGCGATCTGACCGCAGTATCCCTCACGTCTGAATGTGGACCAGATGATGTCCTTGCGCCCTATGAAGGCATAGTTGTGAAAATTCTGGTTGATGAAATAGTCTGCGGCATATGCTCCGAAATCCTTGTAGTGGCCGGTAAGCATCGGAAAATCCGGATATTCTTTTCTAAATGTTCTCAGAAAGATCGGAATCCCTAGTTTCCTGGCCTCTTCCGTGTCGATGTTATGCCAAAGGCCGAGAATGGCGTCGACCTTGAATTTCTTTGCCAGCCTGATGATTTCCTTTGAATTGTCCCTGGTCTCTGAAATGAGATGGGACATCGGGTAAAAGATACATCCTCCCTGGGTGTCGGTGTATTTCACGAATCCGTTCAGAAAGCGTCTTTCCGACTCCTGTGAGTAGTCTGTGAGCAAAAGTATCTTTATCATCGGACTTTCGTTATGTGAGGCTCCGGTCTGTCAAGTTTACCGCAAATATAGGCAAAATGTCAAGAGAAAAGGCGATTTGCCTGCTTAAATTTCGTTTTATAATATTTTTCTTCGCTGTGTATGTAATCAGTGATAATGCGGTCCCGTAACTTTGCTATATCAGATAATATCATAACACTTACTATGGAACCATTAAACAGACAGACGGCCAAGGCCAATCAGTATCCTACAAGG
>CAZMNZ010000088.1:0-9328 GCA_964567765.1 uncultured Muribaculaceae bacterium | reverse complement strand
ATGAGCAACTATTAACAGCAGGACACATATGAATCATAATTCAAGATCACTTATATCGCTTGTCGTCACAGCTCTGTTCCTTTTGACGGGCTGTGCCGATGAGCCGGTCACCGTGAAGGTTCTTTACTGGAACATACAGAACGGAATGTGGGCTGATCAGGGCAATGACTATGACAACTTCGTGGAGTTTGTCCGCTCTGAAGATCCGGACATCTGTGTCTGGGCAGAGGCCGAGTCCCGCTATCGGACCGACACTAATGTGAAGATGGCCGGATGCGAGGAGGCTTATCTTCCGTATAACTGGGATCTGTTGGCACGTAGATACGGTCATCAATATGTCTGCATTGCAGGAAAACGCGACACCTTCCCTCAGGTTGTGACCTCAAAGTATCCGGTCAGGATCGTAAGGCGTGTCAACGGCAACGGGGAGGATATCGTCGTGGTCCATGGGGCCGGTCAGGTCGAGGTGGATGTCAATGGCGAGAAGATAAACATCGTTACAGTCCACACCTATCCTTTCAAGTACACATATATGGCCGAGGACCAGAAGGCCAGTGCCGCCGAGAACGGCGGAGATGTGTTCCGTGCGGCCGAGATGAAATATATCTGCGAACAGACAATCCTGAAGCAGGATCCGGAAGGCAAGCAGAACTGGATGATGGTCGGAGACTTCAATGCCATATCGCGGGTGGACAACTGGCATATGGGCCGCCCGGAGGACGACAAGGCCTTTCTGCTGAACGACTATGTCCGCTCAGAGACTCCGTATGTGGACCTGATTGAAAAATGGTATCCTGGTGAGTTCTGCAAGAGCACATTCTCAGGACGTCGCATAGATTTCATCTATCTGACTCAGCCTCTTTTCGACAAAGTGACCCATGCTGGCACCTTGTACGACGGCTATGCAACGACCCATAGGGATCCTCGCGAAGGCTTCCAGTTCTGCCATCCGTCCGATCACTATCCTGTCACGGTGACTCTGGAGTTTTAGTGCGTGATAATATTAGTTCGATAACTCATCATGATTAGAAAATTCTATTCCATCAGCAAGCCTTCAGTTTGGAAGGTCCCCGCAGATCAGGTTGACGGAAGGTATAGGAGATTAAGGCTTCAAGCCTTTATCGCCGCGACGCTTGGCTATAGTCTTTACTATGTGTGCCGCACGTCCCTGAATGTGATGAAACAGCCTATTATCGATGACGGTGTGCTGAGTGCCACTCAGTTAGGTGTCATCGGTGCCTGTCTGTATTGGACCTACGCAGTGGGAAAGTTCGTTAACGGCTTTCTCGCGGACTATTGCAATATCAAGAAGTTCATGGCTACCGGACTTGTCCTGTCCGCCTTTGCAAACTTTGTCATGGGCATGCTGGGGGTCTGGAATGGACTGGCTGGAATTGCCAGTTCTGTGATGTTCGTGATGTTCGCCATCATGTGGACGATAAACGGTTGGTCCCAGTCCATGGGCTCGCCCCCTGCCATTATCTCCCTATCCCGCTGGTATCCTCTCAAGATCAGGGGTACCTTCTACGGTTTCTTCAGTGCTTCTCATAATTTCGGAGAAGGCTTGTCTTTTGTCTTCGTGGCTGCTTTGGTTTCAGCAGCCGGGTGGCAGTGGGGCTTTTTCGGTGCATCTGTAGCAGGAACTCTTGGAGTTACTCTGATCGCACTCTGGCTGCATGACACTCCGGAAAGCAAAGGCCTTTCTCCTGTTGAAGTATTGGCCGGCGAAAAGACACAGGAAGAGTTCGATGAAGAGCAGGTTCGGAAACAGACCCGGTCGGCGGACAGTGCGGAGGAGACAAGGAGCATTCAGAAGGCTGTGCTCCGCAATCCAGGTGTATGGATTCTGGCTCTTTCGAGCGCATTCATGTATATGAGTCGTTATGCCGTCAATGAATGGGGAATGTTCTTTCTTCAGAAGAACAAAGGTTTCGAACTTATGGAAGCCTCGACGATAATTGCTGTCAATACGATTGCAGGTATTCTCGGAACTGTCTGTGCCGGATGGATCTCCGATACAGTGTTCAAGGGGGACCGTAAGTGGCCGGCCCTGACGGCTGGAATAATGGAAGCGGTCGCTCTGGCTCTGTTCTTCTATGGCGGGGATTCGTGGGCAGTGAACATCATTGCCATGGTTCTCTTTGGAATAGCCATAGGAGTGCTGATCTGCTTTGTCGGCGGCCTGATGGCAGTTGACCTTGTGCCTAGAAAAGCAACCGGAGCAGCTCTTGGTATTGTCGGTCTGGCGTCCTATGCAGCAGCCGGTCTGATGAACATCATAAGCGGTATCCTCATTGACGGAATGGCGGTGCCAGACCCGGTAACCGGGGAATTGATCTATGATTTCTCATATGTGTCCGTATTCTGGCTGGGTTCCGCAATCATCTCCTTCCTGCTTCCTATGCTGAACTGGAAAAGAAAGAAGATGACACTTTAGCCGCAGGCCTGTTCTTTAAATCTCCGGATTCCAGAAATGGTTTCCGGATTTTTTAATACAAATAAATTTTATATTTTTGCAAAAATGACGTGAAGATGATGGATAAGGTGAAATATTGGGTAGAAATGTCTGATTACGACATAGATACAGCAAAAGCGATGTTGGATACGGGACGTTATCTGTATGTCGGATTTATGTGCCATCAGACAATTGAAAAGGCGTTGAAGGCATATTGGAGCGCAAATCTGGAGGAGATTCCCCTTAAGATTCATACTCTTTGTCGTCTGGCAGAGAGGACAGGATTGGATCAGGAATTGAGTGAGGAACAGCTGGAACTCATTGACACTCTGGAACCGTTGAACATAGAGGCGCGCTACCCATCCTATAAGGAACGCCTTATGAAAAGTCTTACGCATGAATATTGCATTGGCCTTTTGGAAAAAACCAGACAACTTCAGCAATGGATAAAGGACAGGCTATAATATTGGCTCGCGAGTATAAGAAAGTGGTTTCTGAAAAGATTCCGCTTGTATCAGTGTATCTTTATGGCTCGTACAGTAAAGGGACTTACAATAGTGACAGCGATATCGATATTGCTGTAATAGTGGAGAAGGCCAGTGATAATTATTTTGAGGACACTCCTCTTTTATGGAAGTTACGCAGAAAAGTCAGCAATCTCATTGAGCCCGTGCTGTTGGTTAAAGATAGTGATGATCCTTTATACTTGGACGTGTGCAAGACAGGAATATTGATATAGATGCATAACGCTGGCCTTCCTGCTCATCTTTTACTATGTATCTGCCGACGCTGAACTTTCTTTTCTTACATTTCCTCCGCATCGTCAACGGGTTTCATCGCATCGGCTTTGGTCTTCTTGTACTGGGTCGGGGTCTGACCGGTGTGAGCCTTGAAGGCGGTGCTGAAGTAGCTTTGGCTGGCGAAGCCCGTTGTCTCGGATATCTCTGCGAGGGACAGGCCGGATTTCTCTATCAGGGACTTTGCCTTCTCGATGCGGATCCGGGTGATATATTCCTTTGTTCCGGATCCGGTAATGGACTTCATGTGGTTGTAGAGTGAGGCGCGGCTCAGACCCATCTCCCGGCATATCAGCCTCTGGTCGAGTTCAGGGTCGGAAAGATGCTCCGCGATGATCCTGTTGAGCTCGATGATGAATTTTTCCTCGTTCGAGCCGTATGACGATCCGGATGCCGCCTCGTCGGTGTCTAAGTATTTCCTGCGGATGTCGGACCTTCTTCTGAGCAGGTTCCTTATCATTTCCGTGAGTGTCTCTATCTCGAACGGCTTTGCAAGGAAGGCGTCTGCGCCCATCTTGTAACTGTCGCTCTGGCTCCGCTCCTCTCCGCGTGCAGTGAGCAGGATGAACGGAATGTGGCTGTATTTCTCGTTGTTCTTCAGTTCCTGGCACAGACGGAATCCGTCTCCGTCCGGCATGTTGACGTCGCTCACGATGATGTCCGGCATGTTTCCGGATGAGATTGTCCTCAATGCACTGTTGCCGCTTGTAGCCGTGATGACCTTCTTGAAATCGCTGCTGAGGGCTTCCTTAAGGAAGTCCAGCAGATCCTGATTGTCGTCCACCAGCATAAGGGTCATTCCGGTTGTGGTGAAACTGTCGCCTTCCGGCACGGTGACGTCTGCTCCCGGATTGAACTCCATCAGTTCGTTAAGATATGCCTTGTCAGGAATCTCCGATGCACCTTCTGCAGCCTTTACCGGAATCTCCCACCAGAATGTGGCTCCCTTGTCCGGATTGTTTTCGGCCGCAATGCGCCCTCCATGAAGTTCCACAAGTATCTTTGAATACGAAAGCCCGATACCGCTTCCGTACTGCTCGGAGTTGCCTTGGTAGAACTGCATGAATATCCTTTCCTGAATGATGTCCTTCAGTCCCGGACCTTCGTCGCATACGCTGACGCGGACGAAGCCTTCCGGCGTGAGACGTGTGCTTATGGTGATCCGGTCTCCAGCCGAACTGTGCTTGATGGCGTTGATGAGTATGTTCATCAGGACTGTGTCGCATTTCCTCCTGTCGAAGTCCACATCCTTTACCTGAGGGTCAAGGTCGGTCTCGATGGTGATGTCCTCATGTATCTCCTCGTTGACCACATCCTCGACCGTGTTCTGGAGCCAGCCGTTGAAGTCAGACCTTTCAATCTTCAGTCCGGTCTTCCCGACCTCCAGTTTTCTCAGGTCCAGAACCATGTCCAGGAGATCCTTCATGCGGCGGGACTGTCTGTAGATGCGCCCGAGTGTCTGGTATTCCTCTTCCTTCTGGTCGGTCTCCTTGAGAAGCCTCCTGAGCGGAGCCATGATCAGTGTCAGAGGAGTTCGGAGTTCGTGGCTGATGTTGATGAGCATCCTGACCTTTTCCTCATATACCTTCTGTTCCTGTTCCTTAAGAGCCAGTTGCAGCCTGCTGGCCTTGCGGTGCATATGCCCTACAATCACACTGGCCACAACGAGCAGTATGAACAGGAGCATGCCCATGATGAACCACCCGCTGAGATACCACGGTGCGGGAATCCGGAGCGTCATTATCTTTACAGGCTCTGTCCAGTCACCGTTTCGCTTTGTGCAGGAAACCAGCACGTCGTATTTTCCCGGATTCGGAAGACCCTGTAATTCCAGTGTAGGGGACATCTGCTCATATTCCTTCCCGCTGCCCGAGATGGAGAATCTGTACATCTTCTGGCGGAAGATGTCGGTTTCGTGCGTGGATATGCTGATGCTCAGGAGTTTGGTGTCCCGCGGGATTTCATATATGCCGTCCTTGTCCGCATATATCCTTTGCCTGTCGGCAGAAAGGTCGTAAAGGCTGACTCCAGGGATTTCCGTCGCATCGATCGTATATTCGGAACCGATGTAGAGGAGGCCCTGGACTCCTCCGATATACACGTCGCCTTCGTTTGAGAGCAGTCGCGGCTTTGGCATATATTCATTGAGCAGGGCTCCGTCAGACTCTCCGAACATGGCGAAACTGTCCTCTTCGGTGAGGTAGGCGTAGAGATTCGGGCCGCTTCCGATCCAGACACGTGATTTCCCGTCCCATACCACGGCAGTGGCCTTCGAGAAAAGCCGTGTGCCGATGTGCGTCAGTTCTCCTGTGTTCTCATTGAATCGGCACAGCCCATTGCGGGTTGCCAACCAGATGTCTCCGTCTACTCCTAGATATCCGCTGTTGATCACATTCCCATCCGCTATGCACAATTGCTGCATCTCTTCCTTTTCCTCATCCAGCCGATAGATCCTGTCGGTGTCGTGCAGGTAGAGCCCCTTCTCAGAGATGCCGATGGCATACATATGCCCTCTTGATCTTACGCCCTTCTGCAGCGGAATCGTTTTGCACTGGCCCGTCTTCTTGTCGTATTTCTGCACCACCTGCCTTAGGAAATAGATGTCATTGTCCTTGCCGTTGGCAATGATCACCCGCCTTCCGACATGTCTTATCGCGTATTTGAGTTCTTCGTCATTGATCTCCATCGGCCTGATGGATCCGGTGCTCTTGTTGAATATCCAGATTCCGTTCGCATAGAGGGACAGGGCTAGTTCCGTCTCCGAATATGTCGCTATTGATATTACCTTTGTCTTGAGTGTCTGCCTGTAGTGGGTGAAGGTGCCGGTCTGGGGATCGAATCTGTTGAGTCCCTCGCAGTCTGTTCCTACCCATATCATGCGGTCGCCCTCTTCCTGGAACAGACTCAGCACCGATGGATTGCTCAATCCGCTGGTAAGACCGATATGGCAGTCCTTGTAGGTCTTCATGTCGCTTTGGCTCACCTTGATCAGACCGTCCTTTGTGCTGCCTACCCAGATGTTCCCATAGTGGTCGGTGTACAGGTTCCTGATGGAATGGGCCGGGAATGAGGACGCGTCTCCGGAAACATGCGACAGTACAGTGATGCTGTCTGTGTCCGGGTCGATTATGTTTACACCTCCTCCGTCTGTTCCGGCCCATATTCTGGAGTCCTTCTCGGTGAAGCAGATGACGACGTCGTTGCTGAGCGCGGAGTTTCCGGTGGTATAGGTCTTGAGCAGAGAGCCGTCCTTGTCATATACCCGGATTCCGTGATTGTAGAATGCGATCCAGAGCCGTCCCTGGCTGTCCGTCAGGGTTCCGGAGACCTCCTGAACAGATCCCAAAGCGGCAGGAGTGAACTCTCCGGTCTGAGTATTGACCAGATATGTTCCCATGTTGGAGCCGCACAGCAGGGTCGTGTCGCTCATCCTGTTCAGGAATATGCAGGTGAAGTGCTCCAATCCCTCCGGCTGGGAAAAACGCGAGAATCCCCTGTCCTTGAAACTGTATCTGTAGATGCTTCCGTAACTTCCGAACCAGATTCCTTCATCGTCCTGACACATGCTGTAGAAAGGTGTCTCCTTACGATGTGATTCTGCCGTCAGACATGTGAATTTCTCCTCCCCTTCCCTTCTGTGCATCAGCCAGTTGTCAGTGAGCACCCATATGCCTCCTTTCTTGTCCTCCTTTATCGCTATGATGGCCTTGTCCGTGAAGAGGGAGTCGTTGTGCTGTCTGAGGTCATGGCCGTTGAAGGTGTACAGCCCGTTCGGGGTGCCTATCCATACGTCTCCGTCCTTTTCCTTATATATGCAGCTTACGCCGTAGGTGAGTCCGTCCTTATGGGAAATCTGCTTGTATATGAAGCGCTCCTTGGAATGCCCGGAATATATGACCGAAAGCAGGATTATGAGTGTCGTCAGCAGTCTTTTCATGATGATTTGAGGTATGAGACAAAAATATATAATATCTCAGTCTTTTCCAAGCCGGAAAAACTTGCGGATTTTTTTAGAAAATGTCTATAAAACTTTTAAAAATCATTTACGGGAGCATGCTGAGACAAAATCAAAAGTTTAATAGATGAAAGTGAATCCTGGTGCGGGAAGGACAGACCTAAATTTGCAACGGAAACGAAAAAAACATTGCGTTATGAAGCCGGACATTAAAAACATTGTGCTTGCCATTGGCTCCCTTCTTCTTTCAGGTGTAATCTGCTGCGGTTGCAGATCGTCTCATGTCGTGGAAGATACTGCCGGAAGAACGGAATTCAGGATAGCCATGCCGGCCAACTCTCTGTTCGTGTCAAATGCCGACAGTTCCAGGTCGAAGCGGAATGAGATCAATGAGAGGGTGAGTGCGAACTGGCATCGGGATCTTGTCGTGGCACGTGGCTCGTCCTTGTGCGTGGAGTTCTCAAAATAAACGAATGGCAGGCAAAATCCACTATTTGCCTGCCAAACAATTCTTCGGAGTTTTGCAAATATAGTAAAAAAGTCTTTCAATAGTTCCGGTGAATTTAGATATGTTATTTTATTTTGTGTTTTTACTTAAAAATTAGCGGTTTAGGGGCTTGTTTTTCTCGAAATATTAAATAATTTTGTTGTCCCTATGCTGAGAAATAACACTAAATAACAATAGCATTATGACTAACCTATTCTATCTTGTGCCTGCGGCGGCAGTGGTGGCTCTGCTGTTCGCCTATCTGTTCTTCAAGCAGATGATGAAGGAAAGCGAGGGTACTGCAACCATGCAGCAGATCGCGAAATTCGTTAGGGAAGGAGCAATGGCTTATCTGAAGCAGCAGTACAAAGTTGTCATCATCGTCTTTGTCATTCTTGCACTCCTTTTTGCCGTTCTCGCATATTTCGGAGTTCAGAACAGTTGGGTGCCTTTCGCATTCCTCACGGGAGGTTTCTTCTCCGGTCTTGCCGGTTTCGTCGGAATGAAGACCGCGACTTATGCTTCTGCAAGAACAGCCAATGCGGCTCAGAGATCACTAAATTCAGGTCTTAAGGTGGCTTTCCGAAGCGGTGCCGTGATGGGACTTACGGTCGTAGGTCTCGGACTCCTCGATATAGCCATCTGGTGGTTGATCCTCAACCAGTTCGTGGATATAGAAGGCACACAGAAACTCGTCTTCATCACCACAACGATGCTGACCTTCGGTATGGGTGCATCGACTCAGGCTCTCTTCGCACGTGTGGGTGGAGGTATATATACGAAGGCTGCTGACGTAGGTGCTGACCTCGTAGGAAAGGTTGAGGCAGGAATTCCTGAGGATGACCCTCGCAATCCTGCAACAATCGCAGACAACGTGGGTGACAACGTGGGTGACGTGGCAGGTATGGGTGCTGACCTCTATGAGTCGTACTGCGGATCCATTCTTGCGACAATGGCTCTCGGTGCGGCTGCATATTCGGCAGTCGGCACGGAGGCTCAGATGAAAGCCATCCTCGCGCCTATGATCATCGCAGCCATCGGAGTGGCTCTCTCTATTCTCGGCATATATGTGGTCCGCACGAAGGAAGGTGCAGGCATGGACCAGCTTCTGAAGTCCCTCGGACGCGGAACCAACCTCAGTTCCATCCTTATCGCAGGTGCCACTTTCGGAATCATGTATCTCCTCGGAATGGAGAACTGGTGGGGCTTCTCGCTCTCAGTGGTTGTCGGACTCTTTGCCGGCGTGATCATCGGTCAGGCTACGGAGTATTACACATCCCATTCATATCGCCCTACTCAGAAACTTGCTGAGGCTGCGGAAACAGGTCCTGCAACAGTGATCATCTCAGGTGTGGGGCTCGGAATGCTTTCGACAGCAATCCCTGTCATAACCATCGCAGTGGCTATTCTCCTTGCATATCTCTGTGCAAACGGATTTGACCTCTCGTTCTCGGCTGACAGCCTCTCGACAGGTCTCTATGGCATCGGTATCGCTGCAGTGGGTATGCTTTCTACTCTCGGAATCACCCTCGCTACTGACGCATACGGCCCTATCGCCGACAATGCCGGAGGTAATGCCCAGATGAGCGAACTCGACCCTGAGGTACGCAAGCGAACAGACGTTCTTGACGCCC
>CAZMNZ010000087.1:0-9341 GCA_964567765.1 uncultured Muribaculaceae bacterium | reverse complement strand
TTCAGAGAAGGGAACGCGTTATTATGCCAAAGTTCAGCCTAAGAGATTGACAGCGGTGTTGCTTGTTGACGGAAATATAATAAAGACAGGCAGAAGATGTGATAGACTTGTGCTTTCGCAGGATATAGGTAAGAAGGATAGTTGGATAGGACATTTCGTTGAATTGAAGGGAGTTGATGTCAAATCAGCAATCCAGCAGCTTGAAGAGACAATTAAGCATAAGGCGTTACGGTCGGATTTTCTGACTAGTAAGTATGCGCGAATTGTTGCTCATTCTTTCCCATCTAATAAGGCGTCAGATGAAGTCGAAAGAGCGCGTATAAGATTCAAGAAAGTCTATTCGTGTGAATTAAAGTGTCTTAAGTCTGGACAACCCGACAAAATTTAATGTGTTATGAATTTCAAGGTTTGGTGGTTCCTGCCGGTATGTCTGATCAGCGCAAGCTTTGTCGCCGTAGTGCTGCCGGCGATTGTCAGGACCGCGAACAAGATGAACCTCTATGACTCGCAGGATGAGAGGAAGGTGCATATAGGCAATGTCCCTCGCTTGGGAGGTGTGTCTTTCGTTCCGGCGATGCTGTTCTCGCTGCTGATGGTCATCTCCGCAATGAGCAGATACTCTCCTGTGAACCTGACCTTCAACTATGGCCCTATCACCGAAGTGATGCTGGCGATGGCTGGCTGTGTCATTATGTACCTTGTCGGAATCATGGACGACATCATAGGAGTCTCCTACAAATATAAGTTCCTTGCACAGATCCTCGCTGCCACACTTATCTGCACCTCAGGACTCTGGATCAAGGACCTGTACGGTCTTTTTGGCATCCATGCCCTTCATCCGCTGCTCGGCATTCCACTGACACTGGTGATTATTGTCCTGATAATCAACTCCATCAACCTGATTGACGGAATCGACGGGCTTGCATCCGGTCTGTGCATCATGGGGACAGTCGGCTATTCTGTAGTGTTCTTCCATAGGGATATGAACATCTACATGCTTCTGGCTGCAGCAATGATCGGACTGCTTCTGGTGTTCTACTTTTACAACACACTGGGCAAACCGGGAGTCATAAAGACCTTCATGGGAGATACCGGATCGCTCACCATGGGCTTCCTGCTGGCCTTCTTTGCCATCAAGCTCACGACCATCGACAAGCCGATGTTCGGAGGTCGCAATGACGGATCATATTTCATCTATGCCGTGTCGATGCTGATGATACCGGTTATGGATGTCTTCCGCGTTTTCTTTGCAAGAATAAGGGACGCGAAAGGCCCTTTCTTCCCGGACAAGAGACACATCCACCACAAGCTCATGGCCCTGGGCTTCAGCATGAGGCAGACAAGATATCTCATATTCTCTATGTCCATCTTCTTCTTTGCCATCAACATGTTCATCTATGCATATCTTGGATGGAACATCAATGTGCTGGTGCTGATTGATGCCGTGCTGTGGATAATGATGAATATCTTCATATCCAACAGGGTAAAGTACCTCAGAAGCATCAATGACCCTGTCGCTCTGAGATTCTCTGAAGTCGGAGCTGGATACAAGTTCAAGAAAAGAAACAGAAGAAGGAGATACTGAGTTGAAGACGAAGTTGAACAAATATGAAGAAGCGTTGTTCCGATTGCTCAGATTCGGGCTTTGGAACGAACCGCTTGCAGCTGACAGTGTTGAAGGATGTTCGGAGGCGGTCATGTCTCTGGCCAGAAAGCAGTCAGTCACTGGAATTGTCGCCAAGGCGACTCTGCAGGACAAGGAACAGGCATCTCACATTCCTAACAGCCTCAGACTCAAACTCAAGTCGCTTGTGGTCAGTAATGTGATGACCTATGAGAAGATGACAGAGAACATAGAAAAACTCATCTCAGAACTGGAATCAGCGGGAGTGCGCTCAGTCCTGCTGAAAGGACATAGCCTTGCAGCCAACTATCCTCATCCGGAGTTGAGACAATGCGGTGACATCGACCTCTATGTCGGAGAGAATCAGGCTCTAAGAGCCTACGACATCCTGGCAAAGGTCTGTGACCGGATCGAATCACGTATATCAGCCGAGTCAGGTAAACATTTCTCCGCATGGTGCGGAGAAATCGAAGTGGAGGTCCATCGTCACACTTCCACCTATGCGGCAGGAAAATATGCAAGGATCTATGAACAGGCCGCCACAGCGGGACTTGAATCAGCGTCGGACACACTTCAGATCGGAACAGTGACTGTCAACACCCCGTCTGCGCTCTTCAATGCATACTACATCTTCGACCACCTCTTCGAGCATTTCCTTAACAGCGGCATAGGACTAAGGCATCTGTGTGACTGGATGCTTTTCCTGCACCGCCACAAGGAGCAGATCGACCTTGACAGACTGAAGACCCTGCTCTGCGACATGAAACTTCTGGAACCATGGCAGGCATTCGGATGCATCCTGGTCTCGCATCTTGGAATGCCTAAGGAAGATTTTCCGTTCTACGCAGAGTCATCAAAGGCGGACAGAGTCCTGAAATATATACTTTCCGACGGAAATTTCGGCAAGGAGACAGCATATTACCAGCGGAGAACCCGTAACTATCTGCTTACAAAGGCAAATGCCCTCTGGTGCCACATCGTGAGGATGGCCCGTCTGTTCTCGCTGTTCCCTGGCCAGTCAGTCAGACATTTCTGTTATGTGGTCTCAAACTATTTCGTGCATCTGCGCGAAGACATAAGAATCAAGATGCATCATGGCAGATAACTACCTCGAAAAGAAATACGAAGACCTGCAGGCGCGGAAGGCTAAGGAGCAGAGGGCCAGACAGGTGGCGTGGAAGAAGAGGATGGATGCCTACCGCAGGAAGTTGGCGGAGCGGGAGGAGAACGGCAAATTATGATATGGGTTTAGACGATTTTCAGAGGCATATTCGTAGAATATGGTTATATTTGCGCGATTAACCGGAAATGAAAAAACACTATAATATGAAATCCAAGTTTTTATTTATTCTGAGTGCAGCTCTGTTGCTCTCGTCTTGTGCGACCGTCAAGGATATCGCATATTTTCAGAACAAGATCGTGGACCATCCGGAGAAGATAGACAAGCACGCCGGCATCGTGATCCAGCCGAAGGACCAGCTTTCGATCGTGGTTTCCAGCAGGAATCCTGAGTTAGTTGCCATGTTTAACCTTCCGGTCATCAGCTATCAGGCTGGATCTGAGGTTGTCACGAGCGGTTCTCAGCAGAGGCTCTTGGGATATGTGGTGGACAATGATGGAAAGATAGATTTTCCTGTTCTCGGCACTCTTGAGGTGGCAGGCCTCACCCGTTGGGAACTTTCGGAAATGATTAAGAAACAGCTTCTTGACCAGAAGCTCCTATCTGATGCAGTGGTGACTGTGGAGTTCATGAACTTCAAGGTCTCAGTCATCGGAGAAGTCAGCGCTCCAGGAACATACAACATTCAGGGCGATAAGGTCACAGTCCTTCAGGCAATCAGCATGGCGCGCGACCTCACCATCTTCGGAGAGCGTGAGAATGTCTGCGTGATCAGGGAAAGGAACGGCGAGCGCACCATCTACGAGATCAACCTTTGCGATGTGGACCTCTTCAAGTCTCCGGCGTACTATCTCCAGCAGAACGACATCGTCTATGTGCAGCCGAACAAGAACAAGGCACGCCAGTCCACTGTGGACGACAAGGGACTCAGGATGACCAGCATCTTCGTATCCGGAGGTTCCCTCCTCGTTTCTCTCGCTTCTCTCATAACAAGTATCATCTTACTCAAATAGGCAATCATGTCAGAAGTATATAACAATTCATTCAACACTCTCAAGGAAGAGGAAGGACTCCGCCTGTCAGAAATCGTGGAACTCGTCACCAAGCACATCTGGTGGTATGTGGGAGTCACAATCTGCTGTCTTATCTTCGCAGGATATTATCTCTACAAGACCCCGACCCTGTACACCCGTACAGCCAAGGTCATGGTCGATGACAGTAATCAGGATGCGGCAATGCGCAACCTCGGAATGGCTTCTGCCAACATGATGCGTCTTCGCAGCTTCAACAGCGTGGAGAACGAACTTGAGGCATTCTCGTCTCCGGACCTCATGCAGATCGTTGTCGAACGTCTCGGACTTCAGACCAGGTATGTGGAGAAGCAGATTCTCCGTGACGTGGAGCTGTACCACAATGCTCCGGTCGAGATGCGTCTTGCCGGAATGAATCCGACTTCCGGATTTTCATTCCTCGCTTCTCCGGCAAAGGATGGCAAGGTCGCTCTTTCTGATTTCAGAATCAAGAATGACAAGATAAAGGAGACCGTTGTCGGAAACTTCGGGGACACCCTCATGACTCCGGTAGGAGCAGTCGTGATCTATGCAAAGGACAACGTTG
Source organism: uncultured Muribaculaceae bacterium (assembly GCA_964567765.1). Classification (GTDB taxonomy): domain Bacteria; phylum Bacteroidota; class Bacteroidia; order Bacteroidales; family UBA932; genus Cryptobacteroides. Next base: position 4,980 of record CAZMNZ010000087.1, on the reverse strand, counting down.
AGGATTTCCAGGATGACATAAGGATTTTATGGGCAAACAGCGGTGCTACAGCCAAGGCCTATGCTTCCAAGCTCAATCTTTCCCTTTCCGGCAAGGAGTCTTCTGTGGTCGTCATCAGCATGAACGACCAGTATCCTTCACGAGCAGATGCAGTGATCAGCACCCTCATAGATGTCTATAACGAGGAGTGGATCAGCAACAAGAACCGTGCGGCCATCAACACTGCGCAATTCCTCAATGAAAGACTCCTTGTGATCGAGCAGGATCTCGACGCAGTGGAGAGGACTCTTAAGGAATACAAGGAAAATAACAACCTCACAGACATGAAGGCTTCGGCTCAGAGCTATATCACTGAGTCCAGCCTCTATGCCTCCAAGGCGTTCGAAGTGTCGAACCAGATTTCAGTTGCGACCTACATCAAGGACTATCTCAACGACCCTGAAAATGCAAACTCCCTGATTCCGTCGAATCTTGGACTTTCCAATGCAAACGTAGGCTCTCAGATAGCCGAGTACAACGATCTCGTCCTTCAGAGGGACCGCCTTCTTGCAGGCAGCAGCATCCAGAACCCTCTGGTGGCTGACATGACCATCTCTCTTGCAGCAATCCGCACGGCTATCCTCAGTTCCATCGAGAACATGATAGCCACTCTCCAGCTCCAGTTGGACAGGATCGAGAGCCAGGAGCAGCAGATCCTGTCGAGGATTTCTTCAAGTTCAGGCCAGGAACTCCAGCTCCTCTCCATCGAGCGTGAGCAGCAGATGACCCAGAACCTCTATGTCTTCCTTCTTCAGAAGCGTGAGGAGAACGAACTTGCTGCCTTGGTGAATGTCGGAAATACTCGTCTTATCATGAGCCCTAACGGCTCTTCACAGCCGGTGTCTCCGAACACCAAGATGATTCTTCTTGCAGCTCTTGTGCTCGGCTGCGGCATTCCGTTCGCCTACTTCTTCCTCAGGAAGATGCTTGACACAAGCATCAAGAACAAGGCAGATCTCGGTCACCTTTCTGTTCCTTTCCTTGCCGAGCTCCCGCTCTATGTGAAGCCAGAGGATAGATTCAAGAGGTTCAGACGCTTAAGAAGAAAGGGAGGTGCCGATGCCGAGATGAACAGGATCATAGTCGAGCATGGCAGCCGAGACATGATGAACGAGGCCTTCCGTGTCCTCAGAACCAATGTGGACCTTATGATCGGCAAGAACAAGGACTCTCAGGTTCTCATGTTTACATCCTTCAACCCGTCAGCCGGAAAGACCTTCTCTGTGATGAACCTCGCATCCAGCATGGCGCTCAAGGGAGCAAAGGTTCTCATGGTGGACCTCGACCTCAGAAAGGCCTCCCTCAGCAAGGCTCTTGATGTGGTGCATACCGGTGTCGCAGCATATCTCAACGGCAAGGTGGATGACTACAGAAGCAATATTGATGAGCTCGCCCAGAACCTCTTCCTCCTTCCTGTGGGAACCCTTCCTCCAAACCCTACAGAGCTCCTGCTCACCGACAGGTTCAAGGAGATGATCTCTCAGATGCGCAAGGACTACGACTACATCTTCATCGACTGTCCGCCGATCGACATCGTGGCTGATGCAAGCATCATCACCGAGATGGCCGACATGACAGTCTTCGTGATGAGGGCAAGCCAGATGGACAAGAAGGTGCTTCCTAACATTGAGGAACTCTATGCTTCCGGAAAATACCAGCACATGACCCTCATCCTCAACTGCGTGGACATCAAGTACAAGAAGTACGGATACGGAAAGTCAAGCTACGGCTACGGCTATGGCTACACCGGCACGACAGAGAAAGCATAATCCCTCATGGCACTCTTTGATTTCCTTCAGCGCAAGTACTCCTTCCTCAGCGGGGGAGTCCTCGACGGACGCACAGACCGTCACAGTCACATCCTTTTCGGTGTGGACGACGGAATCAAGACCGTCGAGGAGTCGCTTAAGGTGTTGGAGTTAGAAGAAGAGGCCGGAATAACAGACGTATGGTGCACCCCTCACATCATGGAGGATGTGCCGAACACTTCAGAAGGACTGATATCGAGGTTCCAGGAACTACAGGCTGCGTACAAGGGTAAAATCACCCTTCACCTTGCCGCCGAGTACATGCTGGACACCCTTTTCGAAGAAAGGTTCAGACAGGGAGATCTGCTGACGATGGAGGACAACACGGTCCTCATCGAGACTTCCACCTGGAATCCTCCACCAGCCCTTTATGACACACTCAGGGAAATGCAGAAGGCCGGCTACCGTCCTCTGCTTGCCCATCCGGAGCGCTATCGTTATCTCAACGGTCCCGGCTTCGAACGCATCCACAAGATGGGAGTCCATTTTCAGATGAATCTCGCCTCTCTTGTGGGATATTATGGCGAAACCGCCATGAAAAAAGCCCAGCTGCTGCTTGAGATGGGGTGGTACAGCGAAATAGGCACGGACTGTCACCGCATCCTCTCGCTCAGCGAACAACTGAACAGAGAAGTCCTCAGGAAAGATGTCCTGACTCTTCTCAAAAATCTATGATATGAAGCATGGCACTTTCTTGCTGCTGGATAGCGCAAGAGTGAACTGCAACACAGAAATATTCTATTCAGACGCACGGAAAATCAATTCCGGGTGTCCATCTCTCGTGTCATCGGGGGGGGTAATTCACTCTGATCTGAACAACCTCTCAACCTCTTATGAATATATTGAATTTACTTAGCAGATACGTTTCGAAATTCATGTCGAAGTATCTGAGCACGAGGTTCGTCTTTCTTCTGGATATGATAATGTCGCTGGCGGCCTCTCTGACAATGCTTGCTCTGATTGACCTCTTCCTCTATTCAGGAACGTTTAACTGGAAACTGCTGACAGTATGGACGACAGTTTCTATAGCCTTTTCGTTTCTTTTCATCTGGCAGTTCCGCACCTACAGGATAATCATCCGCCACATGACCCTCCGGGAGATGGCCCGTTTCATCCTTGTGGCCGGCTGCAAGGTGATAGCGACGGGTATAGTCTTCGGCCTCATATTCTCCTTTGCTCCGCTGCTGTACATCATGGTCATCGCGGACTTCTTCCTTACTTTCGGCATGTTCTTCATCCTCAGGCTCGCGATGCTCTTCGTCTATAACATGGTTAAGGTCAGGATGGACTATAGATCCCGCTGTCAGAATGTGCTTGTCTATGGCATCGATATCAAGTCAGTTTCGCTGCTTAGCCGTTTTCAGAATTCGCCGCACTATAATATCGTGGGTTTCCTCAATTTCGGCAACAGCGAAGTAAACCACGTGATCTCCGAGAAGAAAGTTTATTATGTCAGCACGGAAAAGGAATACGACAAGGTGATAGCTCATCTCAAGGTCAATGCTCTGATGTTCGCTACGGAAGATGAAGCCCGTCAGGAACGTGACAGGATCATCAAGTACTCGATGGAGTGTGGTGTGAAGCTCCTTTTTGCTCCTCCAGTTGATGAAATGGTGGATGGAAAGCCGGCTCATGCCATCAGAAACATAGAGATCGAGGACCTGCTTATGCGTCCTGAGATCAATATTTCCATGGACGAGATCATCAGCAATTTCCAGAACAAGACAATAATGGTGACTGGAGCGGCTGGCTCGATCGGCTCAGAACTCTGCCGTCAGCTTGCTACCTTCGGAATCAAGGAACTCATCCTTTATGACAATGCCGAGACCCCGATGCACAACCTCCGTCTTGAACTTGAAGAGAAGTTCCCTGAACTGAAGTTCGTGCCTATTATCGGTGACGTCCGACTGACAGCCCGTCTTGATTATGCCTTCCGCAAATGGCGGCCTCAGGTTGTCTTCCATGCCGCAGCATATAAGCATGTCCCTCTGATGGAGGAGAATCCGTGCGAGGCGGTCCTCGTGAACGTGGCAGGCTCGCGCAATGTAGCGGACAAATGTATCGAATACGACGTGGAGAAGATGGTGATGATCTCCACCGATAAGGCCGTCAATCCTACCAACATAATGGGTTGCACCAAGCGTCTGGCAGAAATCTATGTCCAGTCTATGGGACTTGCCATAGAGGGGGGCAGAAAATCCGGCTGCACCAAGTTCGTCACCACCCGTTTCGGAAATGTGCTGGGCTCCAACGGTTCCGTGATTCCACGTTTCCGTGAGCAGATCGCGAAGGGCGGTCCGGTGACGGTGACTCATCCTGAGATTACGCGTTTCTTCATGACCATTCCTGAGGCCTGCCGTCTTGTGATGGAGGCTGCGACGATGAGCACAGGCAACCAGATCTTCGTCTTCGACATGGGCGAATCGGTGAAGATCGACGACCTCGCACGCCGAATGATCAGTCTGGCCGGCTACACTCCGGACAAAGACATAAAGGTCGAATACAGCGGACTCCGCCCTGGTGAGAAACTCTACGAAGAAGTCCTCTCCAATCACGAGAACACCTTCCCGACCGACCACAGCCGCATCCGCATCGCAAAGGTACGTGAGTACGATTACACCGATGCTCTTTCGGCCGCTGATGAACTTGAACGCCTCTCCCGTCAGGTGGAAATCCCGGATATGGTTCGCCTGATGAAGCAGACCGTTCCGGAATACATCTCAAACAACTCCGAGTTCGAGAAATTTGATAATTATCATCCTGACACTTCCTTCCATTGTCATCCTGAGCGGAGCGAAGGATCTTTAAACAAGCAATAAAATCACAACAATATGTCAGTTTTTGAAAACAAAACCCTCCTGATCACCGGCGGCACAGGCTCGTTCGGTAATGCGGTTCTCCGTCGCTTTCTCACAAGCGACATCAAGGAAATCCGCATCTTCTCCCGCGATGAGAAGAAGCAGGACGACATGCGTCACCACCTTCAGGCAGCCTATCCTGAAGTGGCATCAAAGGTTAAATTCTATATAGGAAATGTCCGTAACCGCGAGTCTGTGGATGTGGCCATGCGCGGAGTGGACTACGTATTTGCGGCAGCAGCCTTGAAGCAGGTCCCTTCATGTGAGTTCTTCCC
>CAZMNZ010000086.1:0-9358 GCA_964567765.1 uncultured Muribaculaceae bacterium | reverse complement strand
ACGGTGACTCCGGCATCGATTATCTTGTCCATGAACTCTATGGTACAGAGATCCTTAGGCGACATTATATATTTGTTGTCCACGGTCAGTTCCGCTCCGGTCTCCCTGTCGCGCACATCATATGCACGACGGCAGATCTGGTAGCATGAACCGCGGTTTGCTGATGCTCCGTACTCGTGAAGGCTCAGGTAGCACTTTCCGGAAATGGCCATGCAGAGCGCTCCGTGAGCGAACATCTCGATCTCAACCAGACGGCCCGACGGACCGCAGATATGGTCACGGTCGATGATCGCCTTGATCTCCTTGACCTGGCCGAGGTTGAGTTCACGTGCCAGCACTATCACGTCGGCGAACTGGGCATAGAACCGCAGAGCCTCAGCGTTGGAAATGCTCAACTGTGTGGAAATATGCACTTCAACTCCTATCTGGCGGGCATACATGATTGCCGCCATGTCGGAAGCGATCACGGCAGTCACCCCGGCAGCCTTGGCCGCTTCAAGTGTGCGCTTCATGTCCTCGATGTCCTCGTTGTAGAGGACGATGTTGAGGGTGAGATATGTCTTCACCCCGTGCTCCGAGCATATACGCACGATTTCCGCGAGGTCAGTCATCTTGAAGTTGTTGGCGGAGTGCGAACGCATGTTCAGTTTCTCGACCCCGAAATATACAGAGTCCGCTCCACCCTGTATCGCCGCCTGCAGGCACTCGAAATTGCCCGCCGGCGCCATTATCTCTAACTTGTTCTTTTGCATTTTCGTTGTTCCTCTATTTTCTTGTTGACCACTGTGACATAAAAGTGACGATCTGTGTCACAGTGCTCCTCATTTCGGGCATTATATGCCGTTTTTTCTGACCACCGTGACGAGAATAAACTGTTTCATGTCACAGTGGTGTCGGACAGTGGTTCCGGATAGCCTTCGTCCGCCTATTTCTTACGTCCGATCAGTGCAGCGGCATAGTTCTGCAGAAGGGCAGTGCAGTCGGACGAGAGTCCGAGTTCGGCCACATATCCCATAGCCTGCTCATGCAGACGCACGATCTCCTTCTTGGCATCCTCTCCCACATTGAGACTGTCATATATGCTCTTGACAGCGGCGATCTTCACAGCCTTCTGCTCGTCAGTGTCGATAGGCAGTGCCATAGCCACCTGCAGGGCGTCATATTCCTCAGGCGAAGCCTTCTCCAGAGCGCAGATCATCAGCCAGGTCTTCTTGTTGTTGAGAATATCGCCTCCGATGGCCTTTCCGAACACTGCCGGATCGCCGAATGTGTCCAGCCAGTCGTCAGCTACCTGGAATGCAAGTCCCAGATCATATCCGAACTTATACAGGAGGTCACACTGCTGAGCGGAAGCCCCACCGATGATCGCACCCATCTTCGCCGCACAGGCGATGAGCACGGCGGTCTTCAGACCTATCATCTTCATGTAGTCTGACATAGGCACCTGCTGCATGTTCTCGAAATCCATGTCGTACTGCTGGCCCTCGCACACCTCTGCAGCTGTCTTTGAGAAAAGTTCCAGCACCTCAGGGAGCACACCGGCCGGAGCCTTGGCGATGAGTTTATAACTCTCGATGGACATCACGTCTCCCGAAAGGATGGCTGTGTTCTCGTCCCATTTGCGATATACGGTAGGGACTCCACGGCGCACGTCTGCCTTGTCCATGATGTCGTCGTGGATGAGGGTGAAACTGTGGAACACCTCAAGCGCTGCGGCAGGGGAGAGGATCTCCTCTGAGAAACTGTCCTTGAACAGGGAATATGCCGTCAGACAGAGGCGCGGACGTATCCTCTTGCCTCCGATCTCCATCATATATCTCAGCGGATCATACAATCCGGCCGGTTCTGCAGTGAACTTAAGGTTTGCAAACAACTCTTTCAGAGCCTCTTCGATGTGTCTTTCCTGTATCATATGACGTATATGCTTATGCTCAATCCAACAAAGGTAATGAATATTTCATTATCTTTGCCGTCAATCATTTTATGTCGTCCGGAAAAGTGGGGTAAACTCCGGATGAAATCACCTTAATGCAGGTGCTGTCCGGAAAAACGGGTGAAAACCCGGATTGCCACCCCTTGAAGGCTGGTGCTGTCCGGAAAAACGCGGGGATTCCCGGACGAAGGCAAAAGAAGTATATATGACAATTAAAGGAGAAGCGACGGTAGTCAAACATACGGGAAGCCACTATATGCTGGCTCAGTTGCCTCAGTGGAATCTTTTCCCGGCGGTGCTCAGAGGAAAGATCCGTCTGAAAGGCAGCACTGCGACCAATCCTGTGGCTGTCGGTGACAGGGTCACGTTTGAGGCAGAGATCCCGGAGGAAGATATGATGTGCAAAGAGCCGTCCGGCAGTTCAGATGGCCAGGCTATCCAAGATACAAACGGAAGAAGTTACCCGCTGGAATATATGAATCTGGAAAATCCTGCGGCAATCACCGCAGTGAGCCCGCGCAGCAACTATATAATCCGCAGATCCACAAACCTTTCACGTCAGTCACATATCATCGCGTCCAATCTCGACAGGGCCTTCCTGGTGGTGACCCTGGATTTTCCTCAGGTCAAACTCCCGTTCCTGGACAGGCTCCTTGTGACCTGCGAGGTCTATAACGTGCCGCCGGTGATAGTCCTGAACAAGTGCGACCTGTATGGTCCTGAGCACGAGGATATGAGGGCTGCCTTCCATGAGATATATGAGGGGGCGGGGTATTCGGTCCTGGAAGTCTCCGCTCAGACAGGGGAAGGGGTGGACCTGCTCAGGGATATGGTGTCAGGAAAGATCCTCCCGGACGGAACTCCTAACATGGAATACAACCCGTCCAAACCCACGATATCTCTTTTTTCCGGAGTCTCCGGAGTGGGCAAGTCGTCGCTGATAAAGGCTCTGGACCCGGCTCTGGAACCACGTGTGGGCGAGATTTCCGACGCACATGAACAGGGACGGCACACCACGACCTTCTATGAAATGTACCGTGTCAGCCCCTGCCGCTCCGAGTCCCCATCCTGCCGTTCCAAGTCCCAACCGCGTCATTCCGAGTCCCCATCCTGTCATTCCGAGTTTGCCGAGGAATCTAACGGCGGCTTCATAGTAGACACCCCAGGTCTGAGAGGCTTCGGACTGGTCGACCTGAAAAAGGAGGAGATCGCCCTGTATTTCCCCGAAATGCTCAAGGCTTCTCAGGACTGCCGCTTCACCCCGTGCACCCACACCCACGAGCCGGGCTGCGCCGTGAAGGAGGCCGTGGAAAACGGTGACATCACATATGACCGCTACTCCTCATACCTCGGCATGCTGGAGGAAGAGGGAAAATATAGATAATCAGGTGGGCCGTAAGTATATGTGTTTCAGCAACTTCTGGGTTTTGCGTGCTCCCCTTTTGCAGCACGCACATTGTGCAACTGATTGTTAATTAGGGTTTTACGTGTTGCTCTCAATCAACAAGGACATACTGAAACTGGCGATCCCCAGCATCCTGGCCAATATCACCGTCCCCATAGTCGGAATGGTGGATATAGCCGTGGCCGGTCATCTGGACGGAGCGGTGGCGACCATGATCGGAGGAATCGCCATAGGCACCATGCTCTTCGACCTGCTCTACTGGAATTTCGGTTTCCTACGCGTGGGCACCGGCGGACTGACGGCACAGGCCTATGGAAAAGGCGACAGAAGGGAATGTGCAAAAATCCTGACCAGGGCCTTTGGCATATCGCTTGCCTGCGCCCTCATCCTCATAGCGATCCAATGGCTGTTCGTCAAGGCTGCCTTCCTTGTGGTGGACTGCACTCCGGAGGTACGTGAACTGGCCTCCAAATACTTCTTCATAAGGATATGGGCAGCCCCGGCCACTCTAAGCCTCATGGCCTTCAAAGGCTGGTTCATCGGCATGCAGGACAGCGTAAGCCCGATGGTCACTGACTTTGTGGTGAACGGAATGAACGTTCTCATGAGCATAGTTCTGGCATTGGGAATCCCGCTGGGCTCAGGTGCAGCATACATTCTTTCAGCCGACGTCACGGACCCTGTGCTCGCTGCAACATCCAGGACTTGGCTGATTCGCCCGATGGGCTTCAACGGAATAGCGGCGGGAACGGTAGTGGCCCAGTATTCAGGTCTCATGACTGCCCTCCTTCTGCTGGCATTCAAATATGTACGCACCACCATACAAAGTCTCTCCATAACCGACCTGAAAGAAACTTTCCGAGGCGCGGAAACCCGTCGTTTCTTCGTGATGAACACCGACCTTTTCTTCAGATCCCTCTGCTTCATAGCGATATATATCGGCTTCACCACCATATCCGCCCGCTACGGCGACCTTCTGCTGGCAGTAAGTTCCATCCTGATGAAACTCCTGATGATCTTCTCATATTTCACGGACGGATTCGCATATGCCGGGGAGGCACTGACTGGAAGATATATAGGTGCCAAGGACGGCTCGATGATGCGTCAGACCGTGAAGTGGACTTTTGTGTGGAGTATGGCTATTGCAGTGATATTCATGGGAATATATCAATTCGCCGGCGTACCTATGCTACGGATTATGACATCTGATGCAGCGGTCATTGAGCAGTCCCGCGAATTCCTGCCGTGGCTTCTGCTGATGCCGGTCATAGGCTGCGCCGCCTTCACCTGGGACGGAATATATATAGGTGCGACAGCCTCAAAGGAGATCCGCAATGCGATGCTCTGGGCGGTGGTAGCCTTCGTGACCGTATGGGGAGCCGGAATGCTGGGTCTCGAACTCTTTTCTCCCGACACATCCGGTGCTGTCCGGGATATGGTCTCCCAGGGCACGGCAGCCCGGAGCATGGCGGCGCAGATTCCCCCGCAGCCATTCCGTCATGATGTCCTTGCGCTGCATGTCCTGATGGCAGCCTATTTCGCCCATCTTCTCGCACGCACCCTCTACCTTTCGGCAAAATATAAGGAAATCACATCCCGACTCGCATGACTGACTGAGAACCCCGTCAGATAATCTGTTGATAATCAGTCAATAAATCAAATAGACCTGCGCCAGATGGAGCAGGTCTTCGGCACTTGTTCAGAAGCGAGGCCGCATGATCATTTTTGTTTTATTGTGCCGCATATATAGTGAAATTTCCCATTCTTTTATAACTTTGTCCTTGATACGCAGGGGCTCTGAGGTTGTCGGGCTGAACTGACAATGTGAGGTGCAGAGTGTCGTGAACGGCAAGGGATATATGGGACTATACACGTTCTACAGAATAAGCAAGCCGTCCGCCGACAAGGTTGAACCGGAAAAGGTGGACCAGACATACAGGTCGTTGCGCCGCAGGACATTCTGGGGTGCGACGATTGCTTATAGTCTGTATTATGTCTGCCGCATGAGCCTGAGCGTTGTGAAGCAGCCTCTCATCGACGAAGGAGTGCTGACTGCCGGCGAACTTGGACTCATCGGATCGGCCCTTCTGCTGGTCTATGCGGTGGGAAAGTTCATGAACGGCTTCATCGCCGACTACTGCAATGTGCGCCGTTTCATGGCCACAGGTCTTCTGATCTCCACTCTGGTGAACCTTCTGATGGGAGTCTTCGGACTTCTGCAAGGACCTGCCGGGCTGCCTTCCGTGCTCATCTTCGTGTCGTTTGCCGTACTTTGGGGCGTGAACGGCTGGGCCCAGTCCATGGGCTCGCCTCCGGGAGTGATCAGCCTCTCGCGCTGGTTCCCTCAGTCCAAGAGGGGAACATATTACAGCATGTTCAGTTCCAGCCCGTATATCGGCGAGTTCCTGTCCTTCATCATCACGGGTTTCGTGGTGGGTGCCCTGGGCTGGGAATATGGTTTCCTTGTGGCCTCCCTGGCCGGTCTGGCCGGATCGCTGATCATCCTTCTGCTTGTGAGCGACACCCCTGAGAGCAAGGGCCTTCCGTCAGTCCAGACCCTTTCCGGAGAGCAGGTCACAAGGCAGGACAAGATGCCGACCAAGGAACTTCAGAGGATGATCGTCAGGCATCCGGGAATATGGGTGATAGCCCTTTCAAGTGCATTCATATATATAACGAAGTATGCAATCGCGGGCTGGGGGGTGCTATTCCTTCAGAAGGCGAGGGGATTCTCCCTGGAGGATGCGACTCAGGTGATCGCATTTTCCGCGGCCTTCGGTGTGCTGGGGACAGTGCTGGCAGGCTGGCTTTCCGACAAGGTGTTCAGAAGCGACCGCGTCAAGCCAGCGCTTCTGTCCGGAGTGCTGAGTCTGGTCTCACTGGGATTATTCCTCTTTGTGGGAGGAGGTTTTGTGCTCAATATATTTTATGTATCTTTGTTCAGCCTGTCGGTGGGAGTGCTCTACTGCATTGTCGCCGGCCTTATGGCTGTGGATATAGTGCCCCGCAAGGCTACGGGAGCTGCCCTTGGAGTCGTGGGTATTTCGAGTTATGTGGCCGCCGGACTGCAGGACATCACCAGCGGATACCTGATCCAGGGCTTCATGACCGAAGTGGACGGAGTCGATGTATATGATTTCGGACCGGTTTCCTGGTTCTGGATTGCTGCCGCCCTGATTTCCTTCGTGCTCCCTGTCCTGAACTGGAAGAAGATGAAACGATAGTGCAGGTTTCTCCACGAAAACCCGCGTTTTGGTGGAGAAGTGAAGGAATAGGGTGAGAGTTTCCACGAAAACCGGTGTTTTGGTGGAAACTCCGACAGAAAGAAACAATTACAAACACAGATATTGATATGAAATTACAGGTTAAAATCAACTACAACACCGCCTGGGGCGAGGAACTTGTCCTCTGTCTGGGCGGAAAGCGCTATCCGATGGCATATACCGGAGAGGGCGAGTGGACCGTTGAGGTTGCCCGCTTCAATCCTGAGAAGGCTGCGGAATACACTTATGAGGTTGTTCGTGAGGGCCAGACAGTGCGCACAGAGTGGAGAAAGCATCTTCTCGTGCTGCCCGAAGGACCGGCCCCGAAGACCCTCGTGCTGAACGACAGATGGCATGACCGTCCGGCAGATGCTCCTTTCTATTCATCAGCATTCACAGGCGCCATTTTCGGAAGAGGAGCCGGGAAGAAAGCAAAGGCAGTGAAGGATGCAAATGTAGTGCTCTCTGTTCAGGCGGCGAACATCCGTCCGAACGAAGTGCTGGCACTTGCCGGAAGCGGAAAGGCCCTCGGAAACTGGAAGAAGGCGCATCCTTTCGACGACTCGGCATATCCGCTCTGGACGATAGACCTGAATGTGTCCGAGGTATTCGAATACAAACTGGTCATCGCCGACAGGAACACCCTGGAGCCGAAGGCTTGGGAGGATTGCGAGAACAGATGGTTCACAGAACTCCCTCAGAAGGGTGAAATGGTTGTTGACGGCACCGTGCAGACCTGCTTCTACGGCAGGAACTGGAAGGGAGCCGGTACAGCGATCCCTGTGTTCTCCCTCCGCAGTGCAGAAGATTTCGGTGTGGGTGAGTTCTACGACCTCAAGAAGATGGTGGACTGGGCTGCCGCGACAGGTCAGAGCATCCTTCAGCTCCTTCCTATCAACGACACCACAATGCTCGGAACATGGGAAGACTCATATCCATACAACCCTAACTCCACATTTGCCCTTCATCCTCAGTTCCTTCACCTGCCTGCAGTGGGCGTGAAGGTGGATGAGAAATACAAGGCTCTTCAGGCAGAACTCAACGCCCTCGACCGGATAGACTATGAAAGGGTGAATAACGCCAAGTTGGCATATCTGCGCAAGGCCTTCGACAATACATTCAAGAAACTCTCCGCAACAGAGAAATATCAGGCATTCGTCCGGAAGAACAGCGACTGGCTTCTTCCATATGCTGCCTTCTGCGTTCTTCGTGACCTCAATGGAACCCCTGACTTCTCACAGTGGAAGGGATATGCGAAATATAACAGGAAGAAGGTAGCGGCATTCTGCGAGGAGCATAAGACAGACATCGACTTCTGGTGCTTCGTGCAGTATCATCTTGACCTCCAGCTCTCAGAGGTCTGTGAATATGCACACTCACGCGGAGTAGTGTTCAAGGGTGACCTTCCTATCGGAATCAGCCGCACCAGCGTGGATGCGTGGATCCATCCTGAACTCTTCCATATGGATTCTCAGGCGGGAGCACCACCTGATGCATTCTCTGCAGACGGTCAGAACTGGGGCTTCCCTACATACAACTGGGAGAAGATGGCAGAGGACGGCTTCGCATGGTGGAAGGCGCGTTTCGCGAAGATGTCGGAGTACTTCGACGTGTTCCGTATCGACCATATCCTCGGATTCTTCCGTATATGGGAGATTCCTATCTGGTCCAAGAGCGGTCTGGACGGTTATTTCAGCCCGGCTCTTCCTTACCCGGCACATGAGCTTGAAAGCCAGGGCTTCGATGTCCGTGACGGCGGTCTCTTCATCGAGGACCCTCGCAAGACCGGTCACTATCATCCTCGTATCGGTGCCCGTGACAGCCAGTCATACCAGTGGCTTGACGCATATCGCCGTGCTGCCTTCGACCGTCTCTACACAGACTTCTTCTACTATCGTCATAACGATTTCTGGTATCACACTGCAATGCAGAAACTCCCTGCACTTCTCGACTCGACAGGCATGCTCGCCTGCGGTGAGGATCTCGGAATGATCCCGGCATGTGTGCCAAGCGTGATGGACGGTCTGAAGATCCTCTCTCTTGAGATCCAGCGCATGCCTAAGTCCGTTCACGACAACTTCGCGAACCCTGCATGTTATCCTTACCTTTCTGTCTGCACCACTTCGACCCACGACATGAACCTTATCCGTGCATGGTGGGAAGAGGACAGACAGGTGACTCAGCAGTTCTACAACGAGATGCTCGGCGGTCAGGGAGATGCTCCATACTTCTGCGAGCCATGGATCTGCCGTCAGATTCTCGACCAGCACCTCTGGTCTCCTGCAATGCTGACCGTGCTTCCTCTCCAGGACTGGCTGTCAATGGACGGAGCCCTTCGCCGCAGCAACCCTAACGACGAGCGCATCAACGTGCCTGCCAACCCTCGCCACTACTGGCGCTACCGCATGCACCTGACCCTCGACCAGCTCGCAGCGGCAGACGACTTCAACGCAACCCTCAGCGGCATGATCGCTGACAGTGGCAGAAAGTAGCGCTCTTGTCTTACTCGTCCGGGAATATACGGTAAATCCCGGATGAGTCCTTGAAAATTTGGCATTCATCCGGGAATATGCACTAAATCCCGGATGAGACCTTGAAAATACGGCTTTCGTCCGGAAAAACATGTGATTTTCCGGATACAAACAAAAATCTCCCGATTGCCAGATGACATCGGGAGATTTTGTTATAACCGGCTAGGTAGTTATCTCTCAAGCCACTTAAGGAAATCGTCAACACGGGAGCGGCTGACGGTCATCT
>CAZMNZ010000085.1:0-9374 GCA_964567765.1 uncultured Muribaculaceae bacterium | reverse complement strand
ACCCATCCAACCCTGCGATCGTATCAGAGATCAACGGTGAGGTCATCATGGGTAAGATCAAGAGAGGTAACCGCGAGATCATCATCAAGAACCGCACAGGTGCAGAGAAACATTACCTCGTTCCTCTTACCAAGCAGATTCTTGTTCAGGAGAACGACTACGTGAAGGCCGGTACAAGACTTTCAGACGGTGCTGTCTCTCCAACCGATATCCTCGGCATCCTCGGTCCTATCAAGGTTCAGGAGTACATCGTGAACGAGATCCAGGAGGTTTACCGTCTCCAGGGTGTGAAGATCAACGACAAGCACTTCGAGATTATCGTACGTCAGATGATGAGAAAGGTGCAGATCAACGATCCGGGCGACACGGAATTCCTGCCTGAGGAACTCGTGGACAAGTGGCTGTTCATGGATATGAATGATGCTATCTACGGCAAGTTCTATGTGATGGATGCCGGTGACTCCGAGACTTACGAGGAGGGCGACATCATCACGGCACGCGAGATGAGAGGCGAGAACTCTTCACTTGAGCGTCAGGGACTTAAGATGATGGTTCTGCGTGAGGCTAAGCCTGCGACTGCAAGTCAGGTACTCCAGGGTATCACAAGGGCTGCGTTGAAGACCAACAGTTTCATCTCGGCAGCATCATTCCAGGAGACCACCAAGGTGCTCAGCGAGGCGGCAATCCGCGGTCGCGTCGACACTCTCGAAGGTCTTAAGGAGAACGTCATCTGCGGACATCCTATCCCTGCAGGTACAGGCCAGAAGGAATTCCAGGAGATTCTGGTCGCTCCGGCTGCCGACATGCAGAAGAATCTTGCAGATCTCTAAGAGATTCGAAATATTTGCACAGAAGTTGCCATACCCGACGGTATGGCAACTTTTTTTCATCGACTCACCAAGGGAAAGCGGAGGGAGATTCTCTGCAACATACTGCTGCTGATTCCCGGTATTGCAGCGGATTTCGTGATACATTCCGGAATCATTCAGAAGAAATATCTCCATGATCTTTTCGGTAAACTGACAGTAGTCTATCTCATAATAATAGGACTGCTGGTCGCCAACTCTCTCCTGACAGCATTTCTGGAGATATACAGCAAGAGCGAGAAGAGCCGTAACCATCCTCTTAAAGGCCTTGTGCAGGGAATGCAGGTGATGTTGTTCTTTGTGGGAGGGATAGTCATCGTGGGAGTGCTTATAGACAAGTCTCCGACGGCCTTGCTCACAGGTCTGGGAGCCTCTGCGGCAGTCCTGATGCTCATATTCAAGGACAGCATCCTCGGATTTGTCGCCGGAGTGCAGTTGACGCAGAACAATATGGTACGTCTGGGAGACTGGATTCAGATGCCGGACGGGAGCGCAAACGGCACTGTCGAAGAGATAACCCTGAACACCGTAAAGGTGCGGAACTGGGATAATACGATTACCATGATTCCCCCATATACACTGGTGAGCAGCCCTTTCAAGAACTGGCGAGGCATGACGGAAAGCGGAGGCAGAAGAGTGGACAAGATGATCCGTCTCGACATGGATTCG
Source organism: uncultured Muribaculaceae bacterium (assembly GCA_964567765.1). Taxonomy (GTDB): domain Bacteria; phylum Bacteroidota; class Bacteroidia; order Bacteroidales; family UBA932; genus Cryptobacteroides. The sequence goes on along the minus strand of CAZMNZ010000085.1, from coordinate 7,839 downwards.
CTTGAGGTAATGACGCCTGACATGATTGCCGACTTGAAGAAGTCTGTGCCGCTTATGACGGATTATGTCCCTTCGGAAGGTGAACAGCCGACAAATTCGCAGTTATATAGGATATATATAGAAAAATATCTGCGCAGCCACCCGATTGTGGCTCAGAATCTCGACCTGATCATAGCCCAGAGGGAGCCGTCGGAGTTCGGACTGCCGATAGAAGTGTATTTCTTCCTGACAGACAAGGTCTGGGACGAGTATGAAAGGATCCAGTCCGATATCTTCGACCATCTCCTGCAGGTGGCCTCCGAATTCGGACTGAAACTGTATCAGCTGTCACGATGAGTCACCTCGAAATCCGGCTTGATGAGAGGTCGACGTTCTTTCGTGAAGTGGGAACGATTGCGGTATAAAAAGGAACGGTTGCATACATCTGCAATCGTTTTTTGTTAGGATTTCAGTTTCATGTTATTTAAATTCGGACCATTATTAAAATAATGACTATGAAACGCTTATTGACAATCCTATCTGTTTTTTCAGTATTACACATTTCTGCTCAGGCGCAGAACATCGCCGGATCGCGTGAATATATCGAGGCTCTGACCGCTCAATGGACAGGTGAGAGATTCGAGGACGGACGTCCTAAAGTTTCCGATGACCTTTTGGAACGTCTTAAGAAGGTTACGATCGAGGAGGCCTGGGCTGAACTCATGAAACTCGGCTACCAGAATCAGTATGAAGGGGACTGGAGCCTTCTCAACCAGAGGGACGATGCCGTAATGACAGGCCGTGCAGTGACCGCGCAGTTCATGCCTATGCGTCCGGATATGGAGGAGGCGATCATCAATCATGCAGGCGATGGAGATTGTCTGCGGGATGGCTATCCCACGTTTTTCAAGGACTTTCTTTGCTCCCACAGCCTGGAGGTCAGTGAAACAGAAGATTGCGTCCGGCATGTCCTGGGGGGGGCAGTTATCCAGAAATCTCTTCATGGCTTCCGCTCCGTCCTCTTCTGTCGTTCCTGTCACCATGACAAGTTCCGGATGATAACTGATATGATGCTTGTTGAGGGTATCGTGATATGCCCGCATACGGTCGGCTGTCGTGCTTATGTAATCTGGGCCGGTGAGATAGAGAATGCGTTTGCGCCCGTCGTAGATGAGGTGCTCCATAAGGAAGAAGGCTGACTTGTACTCATCGCTTCTTACGCTTGAACACTCAAGGCCAGGGATGATCCTGTCAAAGAACACCAGCGGAATACCTCTTTTAATGAAGGAGTCATAGAAGTCGTAGTTGGCCTTGTTGTGACATGTGCTCACCAGAAGGCCGTCCACGCGGTATTTGTCAAAGAGTTCGACATTGTCTCTTTCGTTGATGAAATCCTCATCCGATATGGCCAAAAGGAGACGGTAGCCCTTCAACTGGAGGAGGTGCTGGACCATGGATGTGAACTTCATGTAGAATGAGGTTTCTGCCTCTGGTAGGACGATTCCAATGGTCTTGGTACTGCGGTGACGCAGGTTCACGGCCATCTCATTCTTCCTGTATCCCATCCGTTCGGCAGTCTCCAGAACTTTGCGTACAGTTTCCTTGCTCACATTCTGTGAGTCGCTTGATAATGCCCGCGATACTGTGGATTTCGATATTCCCAGTTCTTTCGCTATGTCTTTGATTGTAATATGTCTCATGGCGTAACGAATCTTGTACAAAGGTAACTTATAAAAATGTAGGGAATCAGCAGCAGTCTATACCCAGACCACGGGTGTGGAGATTGAGGTGAACGGTATCATGACCTACGGCCGCAAGGTCATCAAGGTGGATGAGAAGAGGCTGGCAGAAATCAACCGCTCTGTGATTGAGTCCGGGAATCTTGAATGATTTATGATAGGGTCACTTCATAAGATTTAGTCTCTTTCTTTCGTGTTTATATAGATATGATGGCTGTGGCGGTAGGGTAGTTTGGCTTGGTCTGGAATTATTTATACTATGAATGAGAATTATTTGCCTTTCTCATTTTATTATAGAAATAATTATTACATTTGCAATAATTAAGTTTCACTAAAGCAGTATATCAATGACTACGAATAACCCTTTTGTTGTAGGGAAATACATATCAGATGAATATTTTTGCGATAGAGTGCAAGAAACGGCAATATTGATAAAGCACATAAAAAACGGTAGAAATGTCGCTCTTATATCACCCAGAAGACTAGGAAAGACAGGATTGATTGAACATTTATTCAATAATCCTGAAATAGAAGATAATTATCAAACTTTCTTCGTTGATATTTATTCAACTGGTTCGGTAGCGGAACTGGCATATGTTCTCAGCCGCGAAATTATTTCAAGACTCAAACCTAAAAATGAATGGAGAAAAAAGTTCTTCTCTATCGTCAAGTCAATTTCTGTCGGCTTGAAAGTAGAACCTATAACTGGTGAACTTGTATTTGATCTCGGCCTAGGAGATATAAGAACCCCATTGACAACACTGGATGAAATCTTTGAATACCTGGAACAGTCTACCGTCCCTTGTCTTGTTGCCATTGATGAATTCCAAAAAATCGCAAAATACAAGGAAAAAAATGTAGAAGAGCTACTCAGAACCAAAATACAGCGATGCAAGAAAACAGCATTCATATTCTCCGGAAGTGAAAGAAATCTTATGAGCGCAATGTTCAACTCATCAGCTAAGCCATTCTATCAAAGTGCCATATCCATGGGACTTGAACCGATACCATTGGATGTATATTCCGAATTTGTGCAGCGGCATTTTTCTCTACGGAATAAAAAAATCCAAAAGGAAGTCATATCCAAGGTTTACGATAAATTCGATGGATGTACATGGTTCATTCAGATGATCATGAATGAACTGTTCTCACTGACTGAATATCAGGGCACATGTGAAGAGCATATGCTGGAAGAAGCATATGCAAACATTATAATGTCTCAAGAACACAGTTATCTTGAGATGCTTTCTCATCTGGCTCCTATCCAAAAAACAGTGCTTCAAGCAATTGCAAAGGAAGGGATAGCCGAAAATTTGACATCAGCAGAATTCATAAAGAAATACAATCTTCGATCTGCCAGTTCCGTCCAATCGGCCGTAAAAGGGCTGCTCAAGACAGATATCTTGACAAAAACCGCGAAAGGTTATAGAGTTTACGATTACTTTTTTGCGGATTGGCTGAAAAACGAATATTGAAACAAGAGGGCGACTAATTTTAGTCACCCTCTTTCAATTTATCTCATGATGGTCGCCTCTCGGTCAGGACCCACTGAAATGATCTTGATCGGCACTTCGAGGAAGTTTTCCATGAAGGCGATGTAGTCACGGAATTCCTGCGGGAGTTCCCCCTCAGCGCGGCAGTGTGTGAGGTCTGTGTTCCATCCCTTGAACTCGGTGTAAACCGGCTGGATGTCTGCGTATGTATCGAACGGCCACTGGTCGCTCGGCTTGCCGTCCACGATGTATGAGGTGCAGACCTTGATGGTCTCGAAGGTGTCGAGGCAGTCTGACTTCATCATGATGAGGTCGGTAACGCCGCTGATCATCACAGCATATTTGAGTGCCACGAGGTCGAGCCATCCGCAACGGCGCGGACGTCCTGTCACTGCTCCGAATTCATGTCCGATGGCACGGATCTTCTCACCGGTTTCATCAAAGAGTTCGGTCGGGAACGGACCGCTTCCCACGCGTGTGCAGTATGCCTTGAAAATTCCGTACACATGACCGATCTGGTGAGGATTCACACCAAGACCCACGCATGCGCCAGAGCATGAAGTGGTGGATGAGGTCACGAAAGGATATGATCCGTAATCGATGTCAAGCATCGATCCCTGGGCCCCTTCGGCAAGGATTCCCTTGGTCTTCAGCAGGTCGTTGATATAGTATTCGCAGTCAACGAATTCAAATGTCTTGAGGTATTCGCATGCATCCATGAATGCCGCGTCCTCAGCATGGGGGTCGCACTCATATCCCATCTGACCCAGAAGTGTGATGTGCCTGTTCTGGAGTTTGGCGTACCTGTCAGCAAAATCCGGAGCAAGGATGTCACCTACTCTCAGACCGTGACGGCTGATCTTGTCGGTGTAGGTAGGGCCGATTCCCTTGAGGGTCGATCCTATCTTGCCCTTTCCCATTGCCGCTTCGTTTGCCGCGTCCAGAAGCCTGTGAGTAGGCAGGATCAGGTGTGCCTTCTTGGCGATCACGATCCTCTTGTTCACAGTGATTCCAGTCTTTTCGGCGATGTTCTCGCATTCTCCCTTGAATGTGATAGGGTCAAGAACCACTCCGTTTCCGACGATGTTCATCGCGTCGTCTCTGAATATTCCTGACGGAACCGATCTGAGCACGAAACTCTTGCCGTCGAAATGAAGTGAGTGTCCTGCGTTGGGACCGCCCTGGAAACGAGCGACTACAGGATAGTTTCCTGCAAGTACGTCCACGATTTTACCTTTTCCTTCATCGCCCCACTGGAGGCCGAGTACTACGTCTAATTTCATGATGGGTGTTCTGTGTTCTTTGTTTTCAGTTCATTAGAATGGGAGATCGTCTTCCGGCATGTCTTCACCTGCCGGCTGCTGCGGTGCCTGCTGAACCGGAGCATAACTCTGAGGCTGCATGCCTGGCTGCTGTACTCCCGGCTGCTGGAATGCAGGCTGAGCCGGCTGCTGGTAGCCTCCTGCCTGTGCAGGTGCCCCCTGGTAACCTCCCTGCGGCTGGTATCCGGTCTGTGCCTGATATCCTCCCTGCTGCGCTGGAGCGCCCTGCTGGTATCCACCCTGTCCGCCAGGGTTGTCAGACCTCTTGCCGAGAAGCTGGAGAGTGTCGGCGATGATTTCAGTGGTGTATCTCTTGTTCCCGGTCTGGTCGTCCCACGATCTTGTGCGGATTCGGCCTTCGATATACACCTGAGTGCCTTTCTTTACGAATCTCTCCACTACATCAGCCGTGTTTCTCCACGCTACGATGTTGTGCCATTCTGTGTTTTCACGAGTTTCACCGTTACGGTCCCTGTACCTCTCGGTTGTGGCCAATGTGAATGTCGCCACTTTTGCATTTCCGTTCTGTCCGTCAAGGTAACGTACTTCAGGGTCTCTACCAACGTTACCGATCAGCATAGCTTTATTCAATGACATAATATATAATGTGTTAGGTTGTTTCCGTCTGTTCGAGCCTTTCCTGAGCGGCCCAAAAACTTTGCAAGATAGTGATTATTTCTTATATCTGAGCAGACATTTTTGAGAAATCCGGCTTTTCTCCTGTAAATAATTCGTACCCCGTCAATGCCTGCAGAAGGAGCCATGTCCTGCCCTCCGTATATCTTGCCAGCGGGTTCGCCTTCTTCATGCGCTCAAGCAGTTCTTCATCGAATGACGGATTCCTGTAGTTGGCTTCGAGAATGAACTTAGGCCGGCCTTGTGCATCGGCGTTCTCTGCGAGACCTCTGAAGTCATCGTCGGTAAGTTCTTCCAGTTGCGGGATAGCCACAGGAAGATTATATATGACTATATCAGCCTTGTGGAACTCTTCCCGGAACTCACCCAGGGGTCTGATATCCTTATTGTATATGGTCCTGTTCAATATCCTTACATCCATCCCCAAAGATCTGGCAGCCTCAGCCGCCGCTTTCCCGGCTCCGCCAAGTCCGACAATCAGCACTCTTGCTGTCTGCTGATGGAGAGGCTGAAAAAAGAACCCCTCCCACTCCTTCGTCGTGGCTGCTCGTTGCAAAAGCCCACAGGGCTGTTTGCTCACCACTCGCGACCCCTGCGGACAGGGGGGTAGCACGCTTTTTTCAACCTCTCCATCAGCCGCTATGGTCATGTCTTGAGTGGCAGGACTGATGACGGGATGTGATTTGATTTTCCTTTCAGTTTCTGACAGCCAGAGGCGGACACCGAGATAGTCTGAGTTATAGGCTTTTACGCCTTCCGGAGTCTTGACCAGCAGATTGGCTGCTCCGATTCTTCGACATTCTTCCGACAGGATGTCCGCCTTCCTGAATGCCAGTTCCTTGAATGGCGCAGTGACGTTGATCCCGTCATATTCCCTGATGAACCTCTCATATGCCTGTTCGAAGTCGGGAGTTTCGATCAGGTCGTACTGATATCTGCCGTCATACCCGGCCCGGAAGAGGGCAGGGGACAGCGAATGTGCGATGGGATGTCCTATAAGTCCGAATTGATGTCTTTTCATAACTCTCTGCCAATCAGCATCTTGCTTTGATAGACCTGCGTCCTGTGGAGCAGGTATCCCTGCGTAAAGGTTTGATTTATATTGTTTTGCGTGTTGCAGAGTTGCGTTGACGTACTGCCTCGTACATAAGGATGGCTGCAGAAACCGAGACATTGAGGGAATCAAGACGCCCCAGCATCGGAATCTTGATGTGTGCGTCGGCTGCCTTCCTCCATACGTCTGTCAGACCGCTCGCCTCAGTGCCCATCACTATGGCGGTTCCACCTTTCATGTCAGTGTCATAGTACCACTCCGAGTCCTGAAGCTGGGCGGTATATATCCTTATGCCCTGTGCCTTGAGCCAGCTGATGGTCTCTTCCGAAGAAGCGGTCGCCACAGGAACTGTGAATATGGCTCCGATGCTGGAGCGGATCAGGTTCGGGTTGTACATGTCGGTGAGCGGATCGCACACGATGACTGCGTCCACGCCGGAAGCATCGGCACTTCTGAGCACTGCTCCCAGATTTCCAGGCTTCTCGACAGCCTCAAGCACCACTACTAGCGGATTCTCCTTGAGGTCCAGCGCTTCCAGTCCCATATCCTTGCAATACATCTCGGCGATGACTCCCTCCGTACCTCCCCGGTAAGCAACCTTGTCATAAAGGTGCAGAGGAATCTCGATCCATCCGCAATCTGCGCCGCTTTCAGTTGAGTTGACAGCAGACTCGATCTCCTTGAAATCCTTCTCGGAAAGAATCTCCGGGCAGAAGAATATGGTATATGGCACATATCCAGCCTCCATGCAGTGCAGCAGTTCGCGTCTGCCCTCGACCACAAACAGACCCTTGCGGCGTCTCTCCTTGGATTTCTCCTGAAGCGCCAGCAGATCCTTTATCTTCGGATTCTGTGCGGATGTTATTGCTTCCCTCTTCATCGTGTCGTGTAAGGTGTTGGTTTATAATGCTTTAATCTCTCGGCTCGCTGTCCCGGCCATGCGAGCAGTTGGGTTTATGTCGCTGATTATCAGGTTGGTGCGCATCACGCTATTCGTACCATGTCTTGTAGTGCAGATAGTGGTCGGCGTTGGCATGCGCCTTCGCCCGGACCGCTTCCGACGCATCCTTGATCTTGCGAGCCGGAATTCCCGCCCATATTCCCGGCTCCAGAACCTGGTTGGCCGGCACGACAGCCCCTGCCGCTATGATGGTCCCGTCCGGTACCACCGTGTTGTCCATAACGATGGCTCCCATGCCGATGATCACGTCATTCCCGATCACGCACCCATGCACATTGGCTCCATGCCCGATGGAGACGTCATTCCCGACTATGCACTCCGACTGCTGATATGTGGCATGCAGCACAGCGTTATCCTGGATGTTCACCCTGTCGCCGATACGTATCGCCCCTACATCCCCGCGGAGCACCGCCCCATACCATATGCTGCAGTCATCCCCGACACTCACCGTGCCGATCAGCGTGGCCGTCTCCGCCAGAAACGCCCGTTCCCCGATAACAGGCCTGTTGCCCTTGAGTTCCTTTATTATTGCCATGAAATAAGGCCTGACAAATTTATGTCAGACCTTACAAATATAGTTATTTTTATTTTCTTCTAGTTATTCTTTGGTCTCATCTGAGGGAAGAAAAGCACATCCTGGATGGTAGGGGAATTG
>CAZMNZ010000084.1:0-9379 GCA_964567765.1 uncultured Muribaculaceae bacterium | reverse complement strand
AATATATGTATAATCAATTATAAAACAAGTGTTTTGTTGAAAATTATTTTAACTTATATGTTAAAATACGGCGTATAATAATTACTTCAGCGCCTGAAGAAAGAACTGCTTGCACATCCTGCGGCTTATGTCGTGGGATGTGCAGGTTGTTTTATGGGAGAGGCGGTCGACCTGTGAGAGGTCGCAGACATAGAGCCTGTCTATAAGGGAGAGGTATATCTTGGAGTATTTCACGTCCAGATGGCGCTGGAGGTCGCTGGCGTATTCCATTGTGAGGATGACCTCGTCGTGACTGAGGTCGTCCTTGCAGAAAATGTACAGACCGAATTCCTTGAAGTCACCGTAGAAGCCGGAGCCTACTTTCTCTATCTTGCTGGCTATTATCCTTCTCAGTGGAAGTGCCAGAGCCCAATAGTCGTATTCGAGGTGACCGATGTATTTACCGTCCTGAAGACCGTAGCCGTAACCGCTTCTGAGAATCTCTCCCATCTCCTCGCGGTCGCTTTCAGGTACTTCCAGTCCTGCCATTTCCTTGAGCATTTTCTGAGCAACGTCCTTGCGTGGCTCCATAGCACGCGTCACCTCGATTCCGAGCGACCCATCCTCCATCTGGAGGTCAGGCCTGTCCACGTTGACCAGGGCCGCATATTCTTCGCCCAGAAGAGTCATCAGACTGATCCGGGCGTAGCGCTCAAAGAAGCATGTGTCAAAGTTTCTCATTCTTCTCAATAAGTTTGGCAAGTCCTCCTGTGCTGGTCTCCTTGTAGAGTGACGGGAGGTCCTTTCCTGTCTCCCTCATCACTTCCACGACCTGGTCGAATGACACTCGGTGGAGTCCGTCAGTGAAGAGGGCATATATTCCCGCATCCATCGCTCTGGCTGCAGCATAGGCGTTTCTCTCGATGCAAGGAATCTGGACAAGTCCGCCGACAGGGTCGCATGTCAGTCCCAGATGGTGTTCAAGACCCATTTCCGCTGCATATTCTATCTGTGACGGGCTTCCTCCCATGAGCTGAGCCACTGCTGCCGCTGCCATTGCACATGCCACTCCGACCTCACCCTGACAGCCGACCTCCGCTCCTGATACTGAGGCGTTTTCCTTGACCACTGCACCGATCAGTCCGGCAGTTGCCAGCGCCCTGAGGATACGTTCCTGACTGAATCCGTATCTTGTCTTCATATGGTAGAGCACACTCGGAAGGATTCCACAGGCTCCGCAGGTCGGTGCAGTCACGATGGTTCCACCGCTTGCATTCTCCTCGCTGACGGCAAGGGCATATGCGAAGACCAGTCCTCGTGTCTTGAAGGTGTCTCCCTGTCCGAATGCCCTCACGTGGTAACTGAGCGCCTTTCTGCGCAGATGGAGAGGACCTGGGAGGGCTCCCTCCTGCTCTATACCTCTCTCCACGGCCTCCTGCATGACCTTCCACACTAATTCAAGATGTTCCCAGAATCCAGACTTCCTGCCTTCAACCATATCCACATATTCCCAGAAGCACTTGCCGGTGTCGTTGCACCAGTTCATTATGTCGCTGAGTGTCGTCAATTCATAAGGGGCATCTGTATCATCTTCTTCAAGAGGGTGCTCCATGCATATGATGTCACCTCCTCCGATGCTGTAGTATGTCCACTTGTCGTACTCGTCTCCGTCTAAGTTCACGGATGCGATCTTCATCCCGTTCGGATGTACCTGGAGGTTTTCATCCGGCTTCCATGCTATTTCCACATCGCCCGGTCTTCTGATCTTGCACTCTAATGTCTCCCTGTCAGTAGGGTGCCATGTGGAATATGCCTCCTGAATCGCTATGTCCGTGAGGTGCCCCTTGCCTGTCGCAGCAAGAGACCCGTAAAGCGTCACATGGAGATGGTCCTCCTCTGGGTGATGCTCCAGATAATGCCTCACTGCCTTGAAAGGCCCCATGGTGTGACTGCTCGAAGGACCTTTTCCGATCTTGTATATGTCTCTTACCGATTTCATGATCTTCCTGATTAATCACACAAATATAAATGTTTTCAGTCAAAAGAGGGCATAAATCTTGCCCTGATATGTGATAAAACGGATATAATGCGTAGAAGTATATACATATATATGATTATCGCTCTTCTGATTCCGGTAACGATGACCGCCCAGAAGAGGACTGACCGTGATTATCCTGTCATTCCGATCCACTCGCAGGAGCAGCAGGATGGCCGGCAGAGGGATACCTTCCCGCATATCCTCCCAATAGTTCTTCCGGCGGACATATTCATACCGAAGGACAGGCTTTTCGGCTACACGCCCTGGACATCCGCTCCTGTGACGAGACCTGTGGTATTCATCCTCCCCACCTTCGGATTCAACGGAAGCATAGGGTTCGGACTGTATGCAATGCAGCATCCGGACAAGTTCTTCTCCACACTCGAAGGACGCAACGTCATAAACATACCACGGCTGTATGTGACTAGGCAGATGCTTCTTGGAAACACATTCAGGATAGCGCGAAACTTCTATTACCTTTCCGGCATAATGTACGGTGCCCAGATGGGTGTCTTCGGGAACAACTGGGGCATGGGCGCACGCGAGGGTTTCATATGGAATCCGCGAAGCAGCGTTTCCATAGTGTTCTGGGTGCAGGACTTCCAGTCGCTCTCAGTATATACGCCTGTGATGTTTCCCACACCGGACGGCAGCGGGGCGGCAATAACAATGCCTGCAACTCCGGAAGTGTTCTCATTCGGAGTGCAGGCGAACTTCACTGCGGGGAAATTCATAATCGGGATAGGCACCTCTGTCGCCCCGGTCCCTTTCCAGAAGAGGAAACACTCTGAATTCCGCTATAAGTAGTCTTCGAAATACATCGATATCTTGTCGTGCAGATGCACCCTGTCCTTTCCTCTGACATTGTGCTCGTGGCATGGGTAAGGGAAGTAGTCCACCTGGACGTTGTTCTTCACGCATTCGCGGACGAAACTGAGACTGTGCTCCCAAAGAACTACCGGGTCGATCGCGCCCTGGCATATCAGCAGCTTGCCTTTGAGGTCCTTGGCCTTGTTGATGAGGCTGGTCAGGGCATATCCCTCAGGGTTCACGTCCGGATGGTCCATATACCTTTCTCCGTACATCACCTCGTACCATTTCCAGTCGATCACAGGGCCTCCTGCGACTGCCACCTTGAAGATGTCCGGATAGTTGGTGATCAGCGAGATTGTCATGAATCCGCCATAACTCCAGCCATGCACACCGATCCTGTCCTTGTCGACGTAAGGCAGTTGCATGAGCATCTTCACGCCCTCCATCTGGTCAGCCATCTCTGCCTGGCCGCACTGTCTGTGGATTGCCTTCTCGAATTCGGCTCCGCGGTTCTGTGTGCCGCGGTTGTCCTGGACATAGACCAGATAGCCTCTCTGAGCCATATACATCTCCCATCTGCGCAGTTCGGCCATGAAGGTGTTGCGCACCATCTGCGAGTGAGGACCGCCATAGACATAGACGATGACAGGGTATTTCTTTGAAGGGTCAAAGTCCTTCGGCTTTATCAGGCGGTACCAGTTGTCGAACTTTCCGTCAGCGCTCTTCACTGTGCCAAGTGAGATTTCTGTATATGCATAGTCCAGGGTCGGATCGGCGGCGGTGAGGATGTTGTGCACAGTCTTTCCGTCTGAGGTGCAGAGGTCGGTCACGCGTGGAGTGGTCAGACTGCTCCATGAGTCAGTGAAATGACGGCAGTCCGGGCTTATCTGTATATCATGCCAGCCTGTCTCATGGGTCAGTCTCTCCGGCTTTCCGACTTTCCAGCCTGCTGAACCCTTTCTGATTCTGATTCTGAACAGGTGGTTCTCGACAGGTGAGACCTCGGCAGAGGTGTACCATATATATTTACCGTCGTTTGCGATATATGCGACGTCTGCATCGGTGCAGGTCAGACGCTGAAGCCTGCCCTCCATGTCGCAGAGGTAGAGGTTGCGGAAGCCGTCACGGTTGTCAGTGCGGTAGATGAAGGTGTCGTTGCTTCCCTTGAGGAACCATACAGGATCCTGCGGCTCGACATATTTCTCGTTATCTTCTGTCAGGATGGTCTTGATGAAATCTCCGGTAGCCGCGTCATATGCATTGAGTTTCAGATGCTTCTGGCTTCTGTCCAGGACCTGGATGAGCACCTTGGATGCGTCCGGGGTCCATGTGATGTTGGTCAGATATCTGTCATATCCGAAGTCCTCGGCCTTGACATACACTGTCTGACCGCTTGCCAGGTCATATATTCCCAACTGAACGTTCTCCGAGTCCATTCCAGCCATAGGGTATTTGATCTCCCTGAGCGAGCCGGTCCTTGTGGTGATGTCCAGGAGCGGGAAGGTGGTCACCCTGCTCTCGTCCTTGCGGTAGAAGGCAAGGCGCGTGCTGTCCGGTGCCCAGAATATGCCGTCCTCGATGTTGAACTCGTTCCTGCTGACGAACTGGCCGTAGGTGATCTGCGGATCCTCGCTGACGGCTACCGGAACTTTCGTGCCGTTCTTTCTTGTCAGATAAAGGCTCTGTCCTTCCGTATATGCCTTCAATGCCGGTGCGGATGCCTTGTAGGCACTTGTGTCGCCGGTCGCGATGTCGTATGACACCCATTTGCCTTCCATCAGGACGGTAAGGTGCCCGTTTCCGTTCCACCGCTCCCAGAGTCTTGCAGGAGAGAGTTCACGGGAGAGAATGGCCTCCTCCATGGTGAGAATCTTCCCTGATGCATCGTTTGCCGGTCTCACCGAGAATGTACCCGGAATCTCCTGAGCGCCGAGAACCCCTGAAAGGCACAGCGCCAATATCCCTGTCTTCATCCTGTCGAAAATCTTCATGTCAGTTTTCTTCTTTTATGTTTATGAGAGCAAATATAACCATTATTCCAGGATTCCCGCACAATGCAGCAAGGCAATGAACGGGCTCTGCTGACGTTTTATATATGGTTTTACGTTTCCTGTGTTGATTTCGTCCCAACCTCTGACCGTGTCGTATGCCGCAATGAAGTCCTTTCCCGTCAGATATTCTCCTCTCTCCGCCCTTTTTGTTCCCGGTGTCCCTCCTTTGAGGAAGAGGCAACTTCCCACGAAAGTGGCGTCGAAGGTCTTGCCTGTCACTGTTGTAATCTCCTTGTGACCTTTCACATAATCCACCACGACTTCCCAGGCCATGGCTCCGTCAAAATCTTTAAATTCCTTCCTGATCTTCATAAAAACGCAAGATTTAGTTGTGAAATTCTTTTCAAATGTAGTCAATAGTCGTCAAATAGGAAAATAAGATTTATCAGACAATCGATATTTGTGCAGTTCCGGCCTTGTTATTGCCCATATTTGGGATATACGAAAAATGTTTTTAAATTTACGGAATATTGACTGATAGATTAATTATGGAAAGAACATTAGTGATTCTCAAGCCCGGCTGCCTTCAGCGAGGACTGGTCGGCGAAGTGATTTCAAGATTTGAGAAACGAGGCCTTAAACTCGTGGCTATGAAGATGGTGCAGTTGGATGAAGAGATCCTGAAGGTGCATTATGCTCATCTTCTGGACAAGCCTTTCTTCCCTTGGCTGCGTGACGGAATGATGGCTGCGCCGGTTATCCTCTGCTGCTGGGAGGGATACAGTGCAGTTCAGGTAGTCCGTGACATGGCTGGTGCAACCCGTGCAAGCAAGGCTGTTCCGGGAACTATCCGTGGAGACTACAGCCTCAGCGCGCAGGAGAATGTCGTGCACACGTCTGACTCTCCGGAAAATGCCGAGATCGAACTCAAGCGCTTCTTCAAGGACGAGGATTACTGCGACTACAAGTCACCTCTCGATCCGTTCAAGTACGCTCCTGACGAATACTAAGTTATAAATGCGAAACAGGCAGACTCGGGAATCCGGGTCTGCCTGTCTTGATGATGTTTACAGCGTTTCGCTTATGCCATGAGGGCGGCGATGAGTGCGAGGATCGCGTAGAACTCAGGGAGAGCGGCGTAGATCATGGTGTTGGTCTGAACGTCGTGACCCTGTGAGATTCCGATGATACCGTTTGCGCAGACCTGGCCCTGACGGATAGCAGAGATGAGGAGGACAACTCCCACTGCGATTCCGATTGCGAAATACTTGTAGCCGTTGATCTCAGGGTTTACACCCACCTGAGCCACATTGCCCATCCACATAAGGAATGCTACGAATCCGTAGAGACCCTGTGTTGCAGGCATGGCTGAGAGGATCATGTAGCCTGAAGACTTCTCAGGGTTCTTCTTCAGTGCACCTTCTGCTGCGTTACCAGCGATTGTAGTTCCGTAAGAACTTCCGATACCTGCGAGGCCCACCATGCAGGCAAGACCGATGTAAGCTAAAATCTGTTCCATAATTGTTTATGTTTTTTAATTGTTTGTTGTTTCTTTTGATTTTGTCAATGGATTGTATTTAAGTCCCTTGCCTTCATAGCCGGCATTCTTGAAGTACTCCACGAATGTCAGACGGAGAGGATGGACGAATGATCCGAGTGCCGACATGAGCACGTTGAGCACATGGCCGAACAGAAGGATCAGGATGAACGGCACCCAGGTCAGGACGCTGTCTCCCTTGACCATGAGGGCAAGGTCGTTGAATGCTGCTCCGAGCATGCCGCCTGCCAGACCGAGTGCGAAGAGACGGATGTAACTGAGCACGTCACCGAGGATTCCGGTAGCCATGTTGTAGGTGTCCCAGAGTCCTGCTCCGACATTGATCAGCGGGTTGCGTCCCGGTGTGTTGAAGATGTAGATCGCAAGGGCGGAGAGCGCTCCGATCACGATCACGGCCCATTTGATGGCCTCTGCCGAGAGAAGCTTGCCCACACCCAGAAGTGCCGCTATAAGGCCTCCGACAATGAGAAGGACCCATCCCCATGTGGCGATGTTCTCCTTGATGCCGAGTCTCTGAGTGTAGCCGACCGCCTTGATCACCATCGCAAGGCAGATGTGGAATATACCGATTCCCAAAGCAAGAAGCATCTGGAACGGAAGGTCTCCCACAGGTGTTGTGATGTTTCCTCCTACGAATTCATAGTATCCGGCAAGAGGGGAGCCTTCGCCAAGAAGGTTCAGGATCGGCATTCCGAAGAATGTTCCGAGCGCAGCACCTACAACCGCTGTTCCGACTCCGAGGATCGAGATGATGGTACCCAGTCCGTCGAACATGGCGAATTTCACCCATCCCTTGTTCAGGGCAAGTCCGAAGAGCAGGAGCACAATTCCGTATCCGGCATCTCCCATACACATTGCAAAGAAAAGGAGGTAGAACGGAGCCAGCACGCTGGTAGGGTCGAACTCGTCGTAGTTCGGCATTCCGTACATTCCGGTGAACACTTCGAACTGACGTGCGAACCAATTGTTCTTCAACTTGATAGGAGGATTGTCCTCCACCGTTGCATCTTCCTTGAGATAGAAGAAGCCCATCTTGTCGAATGCCTCAGTGAGTTCTTCGTCATGCTCCACGGGTGCATATCCCGTGAATACGGTCACATGCTCCTCGGCAGCGCTTTCTCCTGCTGCGTCTGCAAGATATCTGTCGAAATCCACCAGACCGTCGTTGAGCTGTTCGCGGATAGCAGGGATATAGTCCTTTGCATTGAGGATTCCTGCCTTGCAGAGGACTGTCTCTTCGTTGATGCGTTCTGCTTCCGCCTTGGCCTCTGCGTAGGTTCCTTCCGGAGCCACAGTCTCGTTAAGAGGGAAGACATAAGCCTCGTCTTTCGGCGAAACCGTCACGAACCAGACCTTCTTGCCGTCTTCAGAGACAACCTGAAGAGGGTAGAGCCCG
Source organism: uncultured Muribaculaceae bacterium (assembly GCA_964567765.1). GTDB lineage: Bacteria > Bacteroidota > Bacteroidia > Bacteroidales > UBA932 > Cryptobacteroides. The sequence goes on along the minus strand of CAZMNZ010000084.1, from coordinate 1,604 downwards.
CCCCATGCCTCGTCGAATCTCTTCTTGTCCACGCAGTAGTATCTCACGGCGTAGCCAAGGTCAGTGAGGCCTTCAACTGCTTTCCTGTCATATTCTCCCCATGGGAGTCTTGCCTGCATCTGCCTTGTAACTGCGGCAAGGGATGTCTTGAGTTCATCGAGTCTGAGGCGTGTCTTTTCCACATAGGTCACCGGATCCTCGTCTATGGTCACGGTAGCCTTGGATACTGCCTCAAAGTCGCTGTCCTTCGTGTAGTCTATGCTTTCCAGGAATTCAAGAGCCTTTCTTGCCCTTGTAGCCTGTGCAAGCATCTGATGGGAGTCCTGGTCAACAGGTTTGACAGAACGGGTGATGTCCACGACGCCCAGCTCCTGAAGCTGCTCCAGAAAGCCTTCCTTCTCTCCTGTCAGCAGGATGAAGGAATATTTTGTCATCTTAATTACCATTGTTCTGCTCCTCCTCTTCTTCTATAGCATGTCTGCTCTTCACGATCTTGGAAGCTGCCTTGGAGAGGTTCTCCTCGTCTTCCATATATCGTTTGATCTTTCTGATGGCCTCCTGATATCCGGGGATCTGCACCTTCTCGTAAAGGTTCACCTTCTGAGTGGTCTTCTTTCTCTGGAAATCGAGGATACGCGCCTTCTCCAGATACACCTCGGATTCTATTCCCAGTCTTGAGAGTTCCTTGAGGATCGCCACTCCGTCCGCATACCATGCAGGGCAGTTGAAGGCGTTGAACTCATGGATCTCGTATTTGATCTCTCCGAGGGCAGGGGTCTTCACTCCCGCCACCTTCACCGTGTAGAGGTCCACATCAGTGATCGAGATCAGGTTAGGCTGGAATTCATTCCAGAGGGCTGCGAGATAGTCGTACATCTTCAGGGCGGCATCAAGATCTTCAATAAGCTTCTCCGACTGGTCCTTGGCCTTCTTCACCTCAAGACGCAGTGCCGATTCCTTGTTCTTCAACGTCGGAAGGGCATTCTTTCGCATCTTGAGCTGCTTGTTCAAGTTGTTCAGAGAGGTCTTATTATATTGAAACTTAATAGCCATAATCAATTACCTTTCCAGTATGTGTCGATAAGCTCCTGCTTGATACCTGTCTCAGCCTTGGTGAAGTATGTGCCGAAGAGTTCCCATGCAGTGTCGAGCATGTCGTCGATCTTGAGGTTGACGTCGATTGCAAGGAGTCTAGTGGCATATGCCTTCGCATAGTCAAGGCAGCGGAGGTCGTAGTCGCTCAGGTCGAAACCGTTTTCGAGTTTTGTCTTTGCGTTCTGGGCATCGGCATAAAGACGTACGGATGCGTTCATCACCTGTCCGTGGTCCTCACGTGTCTTCTTACCCTGCACGAGCTGTTTCAGACGTGAAAGCGAACGGAACGGGTCGATGATGACCTTTCCTGAATCCGGGTCGGTACGGAGGAACAACTGTCCCTCTGTGATGTATCCTGTGTTGTCCGGAATAGCATGTGTGATGTCTCCGTCGTTGAGGGTGGTCACAGCGATGATAGTGATCGAACCTCCGTCAGGAAGCTGCACGGCCTTCTCGTAGATCTTCGCGAGGTCCGAGTAGAGTGAACCCGGCATTGAGTCCTTTGAAGG
>CAZMNZ010000083.1:0-9387 GCA_964567765.1 uncultured Muribaculaceae bacterium | reverse complement strand
TGATGAAGAACTGCATCTCCATCTGCTCGAACTCCCTCATACGGAAGATGAACTGACGCGCTACGATCTCGTTTCTGAATGCCTTACCGATCTGAGCGATACCGAAAGGAATCTTCATACGGCCTGTCTTCTGAACGTTGAGATAGTTCACGAATATGCCCTGCGCCGTCTCCGGACGGAGGTATATCACGTTAGACTCGCCTGACACGCTTCCGAGTTGAGTTGAGAACATGAGATTGAACTGACGCACGTCCGTCCAGTTCTTTGTTCCTGAAATAGGGCAGGCGATCTCGCAGTCAACGATGATCTGGCGGAGTTCAGCAAGGTCATTTGCATTGAGTGCATCAGCCATTCTCTTGCGCACTGCGTCAATCTTTGCCTGGTTGCGCAGAACGTTAGGGTTCGTAGCCCTGAACTGCTCCTCGTTGAATGCGTCAGCAAACTTCTTCTTTCCCTTCTCCACATCCTTCTCGATCTTCTCCTCAAGCTTGCCGATGTAGTCCTCGATAAGGACGTCTGCACGATATCTCTTCTTTGAATCCTTATTGTCGATGAGAGGGTCGTTGAAGGCACCTACGTGACCTGAAGCCTCCCATGTGCGAGGGTGCATGAAGATAGCAGCGTCGATTCCGACGATATTCTCATGAAGGCGGGTCATAGCCTCCCACCAGTATCTCTTGATATTGTTCTTGAGTTCTGAACCGAGTTGTCCATAGTCATAAACGGCACCAAGACCATCGTAGATCTCACTTGACGGGAAAATGAATCCGTACTCCTTGCAGTGAGCTACGAGAATTTTGAAAAGTTCTTCCTGTGTCATAATAGCTTATAGTTTTACAATTTGATTTCACTTAACGGCTTCATCACGAAATCTCTTTCGTACATCAGTTTATGAGGCACCGTAAGTTCCTCACAATCAATAACATTATCTCCAAAAAGAAGTATATCTATATCTATCGGCCTGTCATGATAGACCCGCTCTCCCCTCTCATTATACTCAACTCCTGCAGACCGCCCCAATCTCCTCTCTATATCCTTGCACGCCTCCAGTATCATAAGCCCTTCCGCTTCCGGGTTATACCCCTTCGGAAGACGAAGTTCATACAGCACTGCTGCATTCAGAAACTTATCTTCGCTCTCAAACCCCCACGGTTCCGTCTCATAAAGCGAAGAAACGGCCTTATAAGGCGTTTTCAGTTCCACATTGAGCAACGACAAGGCTGTTTCGATGTTCCACTCCCTGTCGCCCTGATTCGAGCCCAGAGACAGATAAAGTTCCACCTTTTCCATATCCTCCCTTCTCCTGCCGTCCTTTCTCTGCACGGCATCTATCAGCACATCATCCCTCTCCCCTTCTGTCCTTCAGTCCTCGTCCAGTCCCAGTTCCACAAGGGCCTCCTCCGACATCCTGCTCTTGTCCCAGACCGGCTCAAACACCAGGTCAACCCTCACACCGACCACTCCGGGAACATCTGCAACGGCAGCCCTTACCTGCTCGACGACATAATCCGCCATAGGACAGTTAGGTGCTGTCAGCGTCATCTGGATATAGACATTATGGTCGTCATCCACCTTTACCTCATAGATAAGTCCCAGATCATAAACGTTCACCGGTATCTCAGGGTCATAAACCTGCCTGAGAGCCATTATTATATCTCTTTCCAATCTCATTTTCCTGCTCTTTTCCTCTTCTGCGTTTTCCGCAGCCTTTCTGATTATCCAATCCTTCAGTCCCATATCAAAAAGGAATCTTTACATATTCGTCATCGCAACTTCCCTGATCTTGGCAATCATAGAGACCAGTCCGTTTGCCCTTGTTGGGGAGAGGTTTTCCTTCAACCCGATTTTCTCCACAATGGAAAAATCAGATGAGAGAATCTCCTGAGGAGTCCTGCCTGAATACAATCCTATCAGCAGCGAAATGATTCCCTTCGTGATGATTGCATCGCTGTCCGCATTGAAGACTATCTTCCCATCTTCCATCCTGTAATCAAGCCAGACCCTGGACTGACAGCCTTTTATGAGTTTGTCATCAGTCTTTGCGTTCTCAGGATAGTCGTTAAGAGACTTTCCGAGTTCGATCAGATATTCATATTTATCCAGCCACTCATCATACATCGAGAACTCCTCGACAATGGCATTTTCTGCTTCCTGTAGTGTCATATCAACATATTTATCGCCCTATCAAGGCACTTTATAAAATATTCAGATTCCTCCATGGTGTTGTATGGAGCAAAAGATGCCCTGAGCATGCCAGTCACCCCCATCCTGTCCATCAACGGTTCTGCGCACATCTGTCCGGACCTCACAGCAATTCCCATCTTATCCAGAATCAAGGCTAGATCCTCGTGATGAACACCGTTCACAGTGAAGGAGAACAACGGTATCTTTTCTTCGTTTGTTCCACGAGGAACACCAAAGAGTCTTATCCTTGAATCCTCAGATAAAGTATCGAGGACATAATCTCTTATCGTGTCATTGTAGGTTATTAAATTATTATCATTCAATAACTTAACGTATTCTAAAGCGGGTTTAAGAGTTGCAGCGGAAGCAAAGTTCTGAGTGCCTGCCTCATACTTCATCGGAAGCGGAGCATAAGTGGTTTCAGCAAAACTTACGGTTCCCACCATCTCTCCTCCGCCCATATATGGCGGCATTGCCTCAAGCCATTTCTTCTTTCCGTACAGCACTCCTGTTCCTGTCGCAGCATATAATTTATGTCCGGAAAAGACATAGAAATCACAGTCCATATCCTGCACGTCAACATTGCAATGAACGGCACCCTGGGCCCCATCCACAAGCACAGGAACATTCATGGAGTGGCATTTTTCAATGATTTCCTTGACAGGATTCACAAGTCCGAGAACATTTGAAATATGCGTTACAGCAACGATACGGGTTCTTTCATTCAGAATCTCATCCAGTTTTTCAAGCATAAGATGACCGCTGTCATCAACCGGCAGAACCCTGAGAACTGCACCCTTACGCCTGCACATCATCTGCCACGGAACTATGTTTGAGTGGTGCTCGGCCTCTGTCACGACGACTTCATCACCTTCTTTCACAAAGGCTTCACCGAAACAGAAGGCTACGAGATTTATCGCCGCAGTCGTACCGGAAGTAAAGACTATCTCCTCACGGAATTCCGAATTAAGGAACTTTCTCACCGCATCGCGAGCCTCTTCATAAGCTTGGGTCGCCTCATCCGCCATCCTGTGCACTGCCCTATGGATATTGGCATTTGACTCTGTCGTGATCCTGTTCCAGATATCTATGACAGACTGCGGCCTCTGACTGGTTGCAGCATTATCAAGGTACACGAGATCCTTGCCGTACACCTTCCTTGAAAGTGCCGGAAACATTCCTCTTATTTCCTTGATATCTGCCATATTCCAATCATTTGCGCGCATATACGCAATGATGCACACGCGCGCATACACGCAATAAGCCTGCAAATTTAGTAATTTTACTGTTCCTTTTACAGGATTTTATCATAATTTTGCATACAGACAAAGAAACACAGGCTTATGATAGACTACATCAAAGGAAAAATAGTGGAAAGAACTCCCACTGACATAGTTCTGGAATGCTACGGAATAGGATACAAGATACTTATTTCGCTCCAGACTTACGAGGCTCTGAACGGAAAGGATGAAGCCAGGATCTACATTCACCACTATCTTCGTGAGGATGAAGAACTGTACTATGGATTTGCAACAAAGGACGAAAGAGAACTGTTCAGACTGCTGATCGGAGTGTCCGGAGTGGGCGCTGCAACCGCCAGAATGATGTTATCATCTCTTACTACTGATGAGATCAGAAATGCAATTCTTTCAGAAGATCTGAACAAGATCAAAAGCATAAAGGGAATCGGAACAAAGAGCGCACAGAGACTCATACTTGAACTCAAGGATAAGGTTGTAAAGGGAGAAGGAAGCGAAAGCACAGTTCTTTTCTCATCATCATCAAATCCTGCCGTAGAAGAGGCTACAACGGCACTTGTAATGCTGGGATTCACCAAACCGAACGTAAGCAAAGCCATATCTGCTGTACTCAAGGAATCCCCTTCCGCCTCTCTCGAAGAACTCATCAAACTTTCTCTTAAGAGACTGTAACGATTCTGATAAAACTAATTATATGAAGAGTGTTCCACGTGGAACACTCTTCTTTTTATCTACCAAAATAAACCAAAAGTACCGAGATATCAGAAGGAGAAACACCAGAAATTCTCGAGGCCTGGGCAATGGTGCGAGGTGAGTATTTCTTCAATTTCTGGCGACACTCGATAGACAGACTTTCTACCTTATCAAAATCAAAATTCTCTGGAATTATAAGATTTTCCAATCTCATAATCTTATCGGCCAACTGCCTTTCCCTCTCAATATACCCCTTATACTTAAGAGCAATCTCAGAAGAATCCAGAATCTCCTTTCTATAATTGGAATCAACCTTCCGAGTCATTGATTCACTGTCGAGATCAGCAGTAGGATACTCTGTATTATACTGGAGTACATAAGCGGCATCTGAATATGATATAGAACCAGACGCTTTCAACTTATCGTTAAGCGACTCCTTATTGCCATACCTTAACAGATCAGAATACTCAACTCCTTCAGACAATAAAGAAGATAAAGGAGATGCAAATTCCTTATCAATATCTATGTTGTTCTTTAAAAATGTTCCACGTGGAACTAAATCAAATAATTCAGATAATTTAACCTGAGGACGGGAAATAAGGGCAGAAAGCCTGGTCCTGCATGATATTTCAGATGTAGAAACTGACGAAAGATAATCATTAACAGACTCAGGTCTGACAGATACTTCTTCAAAAAATTGATTGAATCTATCAACAGAATCATACTTCCTGCATGTGTAGTCGTACCTGAACTGATCTGCAAGACCGGCATTATAAGAAAGTCCGGTAAGACGCAGATCGGCATTATCCTGCCTTAGAAGAATCCTGTACTCTGCTCTGGAAGTGAACATTCTGTAAGGCTCGTCAACACCCTTTGTAATAAGGTCATCTATAAGGACTCCGATGTATGCCTGATCTCTCTTAAGGATGAAAGGATCCTTTCCAGCAACCTTGAGATGAGCATTCATACCTGCTATGAGTCCCTGGGCAGCAGCCTCTTCATATCCAGTCGTTCCATTGACCTGGCCAGCCAGGAAAAGTCCTTCAATAGATTTCAGTTCAAGAGTAGGTTTGAGTTGGGTAGGATCGAAATAATCATATTCAACAGCATAGGCAGGACGATACACCTTAGCATTTTCAAGTCCCTTGATCGCATGCAGAGCATCCATCTGAACACCCAACGGAAGAGATGAAGAGAATCCTTGAAGATAATATTCATTCGTTCCCCTACCCTCCGGCTCAAGGAAAAGTTGATGCTCGGTCTTGTCGGCGAATGTCCTCAACTTATCTTCGATACTCGGACAATAACGAGGTCCGATTCCTGTGATAAGTCCGTTAAATAATGGAGAATCATTAAAACCTGTCCTTAATATATCATGTACCTTCTCATTCGTATGAACAACGAAGCAAGGCATCTGAGGAGTTCCGTTCTGTGCAGTGGACAGATACGGAAGGTAAGAGAACTTGTCAGGATCTGAATCACCGAACTGCTGAACAAGAGCAGAAGTGTCAACTGATGAAATATCGATTCGAGGTGGAGTGCCCGTCTTCATCCTGGCAGTCGATATTCCCATGTCAACAAGTTGACTGGTCAGACCATGTGACGGAAGTTCACCTATTCTTCCTCCTTCGAACATAGTGCGGCCTATGAACATCCGACCGTCAAGGAAGGTTCCGGCGGTCAGGATAACTGTCTGAGAATTGAAAATTGCACCGGTAGTCGTACAAACCCCCAAGATTTTTGATTCTCGGAAAAGAAAACTAGTCACAGTATCCTGGTAAATATCTAATTTACAGGCACTTTCGAGTATTTTTCGCCAGTATAAGGAAAATTGTATTTTATCACACTGCGCACGAGGACTCCACATGGCTGGTCCCTTGGACCTGTTAAGCATGCGGAACTGTAGAGTAGAGGCATCAGTGATGATGCCAGTATAGCCTCCCAACGCATCTATCTCTCTGACTATCTGACCTTTAGCAATACCTCCAATAGCCGGATTACATGACATCTGACCGAACTTGTTCATATCCATAGATATCAAAAGTACGGAAGATCCCATCCTTGAAGCAGCCATTGCAGCTTCACAGCCTGCATGACCACCTCCGACAACAATCACATCATAAGTCTTCTGCATACTAAACAAGTCCTCTTAATGAAAGGTAGTAATTTTCCTTCGACCTCATCTGAGCAATGTCTTCATCGCAATGATCATCATAACCTATGAGATGAAGAACTCCGTGAACAATGACACGGTTAAGTTCATCCTTGAACTCTGTTCCATACTCAAGCGCATTCTCACGAACCGAATCGACACTGATGAAAAGATCACCGGAAAGTCTGTCGCCCTCACAATAATCGAAAGTGATGATATCAGTGAAGTAGTCATGCTGGAGATACTGCTGATTAACATCAAGAATATAATTGTCTGAACAGAAGATGATCGAAATATCCCCTATCCTGCGTATTTCACTTTCGGCTACAAGTCGGAGCCACTTATTATTTATGGTCTTACCTTTGAATATGAAATCAGTGTCCTCGAAGTAATATGAAATCATTGCTTTAAATTTTATGCAAATCTACAAAATGTATAAAAAGTTTGAAATAAAAAATAAAGTTTCTAACTTTACCGGGAATTATGAGATTATAAAAAATAACAATCTATATGGAAATCAAAAAGTCAGAAAAAGCCAATCTTGAGAATAAGAAACTGCTTTTCGTAGAGATCGGACTTATCATTTCACTTGCAATCACTTATGTTGCATTTGAGTGGACAAGCACTGAAACAAACGTTTCAACCCTTGAAGCAGAAGCTGAGGTAGTACTTGAAGAGGAAATCATTCCAATCACTCAGGAGACTCCTCCACCGCCACCAGCAGCACCAAAGATTCCTGTTCTTTCAGACCAGATCGACATCGTGGATGACGAAATCGAGGTGGACGACGAAATGTTCATGAACCTTGAGGATGACGCAAGCCTCGGAGTTGAGATCATGGACTACGTTGAAGTTGAAGAGGAAGTAGTTGAAGAAGAGGCAATTCCATTCCAGCTCGTGGAGGAGAAGCCTTCGTTCCAGGGCGGCGATGCAAACCAGTTCTCAAAGTGGGTGAACTCAAGACTTGAGTATCCTGAGATTGCAAAGGAAAACGGTGTACAGGGTCGTGTAACCCTTCAGTTTACAGTTGAGAAGGACGGAACAGTGACTAAGGTAAGAGTTCTCCGTGGTGTTGACCCATCACTTGACAAGGAGGCTGTCAGAGTCGTTTCAATGTCTCCGAAGTGGAAGCCAGGAAAGCAGAGAGACCGTGCGGTTCCTGTAACCTACACCTTCCCTGTTATCTTCCAGTTGAGATAATTATTTAATGATCAAATACTTATAAGGCCGACCAAACCAATTGATCGGCCTTATTCTTTAAATTGTCAAGTATGGCAAAAATTACAGAAGCACAGCATAATGAAAGGGCGGTATTCGTCGGTGTGATAAAGCAGGGTGACGAAGAGCGCCAGGTCATGGAGTATCTGGATGAACTTGAATTTCTTGCAGAAACGGCGGGAGCGATCGGCGTGAAGAAATTCATTCAGAAAGTGGATCGTCCGGATTCAAGAACATATATAAGGAGCGGAAAACTTCAGGAAATAAAGGAATATATAGAGGAGAACGAAATAGAAGTAGTGATATTCGATGATGAACTGTCCCCTACCCAGTTGAGAAACATCGAGAGGGAACTCAATATCAGAATCCTTGACAGAACAAACCTCATCCTTGATATCTTTGCTCAGAGGGCCAAGACAGCATATGCAAAGATGCAGGTGGAACTTGCTCAGTATCAATATCTTCTCCCACGACTTACACGAATGTGGACCCACCTTGAAAGGCAGAAGGGAGGTATCGGAATGCGTGGTCCTGGTGAGACTCAGATAGAGACTGACCGACGAATCATACAGGACAAGATCGCCAGACTGAAGGAACAGTTGAAGAAGGTTGACAAACAGATGGCATCACAGCGTGGAAATCGCGGTTCTTTGGTTCGTATTTCGCTTGTAGGCTACACAAACGTAGGTAAGAGTACCTTGATGAATTTACTGGCTAAAAGCGACGTTTTTGCGGAAAACAAGTTATTCGCAACTCTTGATACTACAGTAAGAAAAGTGGTTATCGAAAATGTACCTTTCCTGCTCAGCGACACGGTAGGTTTCATCAGAAAACTGCCTCATCAGCTGGTGGAGGCGTTCAAGAGCACGCTGGATGAGGTCAGGGAGGCAGACATCCTGATGCATGTCGTGGATATTTCCCACCCTAACTTTGAGGAACATATAAAAGTTGTAGAAGAAACACTCAAGGATATAAAGGCTATAGATAAGCCAATATTCGTCGTATTCAACAAGATCGATGCATACAGATATGAAGAGTATGATGAGTTCTCACTGGAGCCTAAAAGACAGGAAAACTACACTCTTGACGAGTTCAAGAACAGTTGGATAGCCAAGGAAAACACTCCTTGCATATTCATCTCGGCAAGGGAGAAGATCGGCATAGACAAACTCCGCGGCGACCTCTATAAGATGGTAGCCGAAATCCATGCCGGACGCTATCCGTTCGATAATTTCCTTTGGTAATAGATTATATAATAGAAAAAGGGTTTGACTTTTAACGGTCAAACCCTTTGATTTATAAATCCTTACAGGATAAATAACTAGTCATGAAGTTTTGCTGAGAGGAACTCGCGGTTCAGACGGGCGATGTGAGTCACTGTAACGTGCTTAGGGCACTCCATCTCACAAGCCTTGGTGTTTGTACAAGCACCGAAGCCGAGTTCGTCCATCTTTGCAACCATCGCCTTAGCACGTCTTGCTGCCTCAACCTTACCCTGTGGGAGAAGTGCGAGGGAACTTACACGAGCAGCAACGAAGAGCATTGCAGAACCGTTCTTACAAGTTGCAACACATGCACCGCAACCTACGCAGGCTGCTGCGTCCATGCTCTCCTCAGCATCTGCCTGAGGGATCGGAATAGCGTTTCCATCAGGAACTCCACCTGTTCCTACTGATACATATCCACCTGCCTGGAGGATCTTGTCGAATGCCTGACGGTCAACAACGAGGTCCTTGATTACAGGGAAACCGGCACTTCTCCAAGGCTCGATTGTGATTGTGTCACCATCCTTGAACTTACGCATGTGGAGCTGGCAAGTTGTAACCTCATCGTCTGGTCCGTGCGCACGGCCGTTGATGTAGAGTGAACATGCACCGCAGA
>CAZMNZ010000082.1:0-9597 GCA_964567765.1 uncultured Muribaculaceae bacterium | reverse complement strand
TTCATGCTCAAGGTGGTGGTTACCTACCCTAAGAGGGAGGAGGAGCGCCAGATCATCCGCATGAACAACACTGGCGAGTTCCCTAAGGCATCGCCGGTGCTCAAGCCGGAGGATATCGTAAGGGCCCGCGAGGTCGTGAGGGATGTATATATGGATGAGAAGATCGAGAGGTATATCGTGGATATCGTATATGCGACCAGAAAGCCTGAGGACTACAACCTCGGAAATATCGCGAACTTCATTTCATACGGCGCTTCGCCACGTGCAAGTATCTCGCTTGCAATGGCTTCCAAGGCTTATGCGTTCATCAAGAGAAGGGGATATGTCATTCCGGAGGACGTGCGTGCGGTGTGCTATGAGGTGCTCCGTCACCGTATCGGCCTGACCTATGAGGCTGAGGCGGAGAACATGACCACCGACCAGATCATCTCTGAGATCATCAATGCGGTAGAAGTTCCATAGTAGAAAGATTCTTCACTTCGTTCAGAATGACAAGTTTATCAGCAAACGACCTTCTGAAAAAGGTCAGGAAAATAGAGATCAAGACCCGTGCTCTCTCGCACCAGATCTTCGCCGGTGAATACCATTCGGCCTTCAAGGGACGTGGTATGGCCTTCAGCGAAGTGCGTGAGTATCAGTATGGTGACGACGTGCGCAACATGGACTGGAATGTGACGGCCCGTCTGCGTTCGCCGTATGTCAAGGTCTTCGAGGAGGAGAGGGAACTCACCGTCGTTCTGCTGGTGGATGTGAGCCGTTCCCGCCTTTTCGGTACGGCAGGAAACAGCAGGAAGGACGTCCTGGCAGAGATTGCGGCAGTGCTGTCCTTCTCCGCCATCATCAACAACGACAAGGTCGGAGCCCTGTTCTTCAGTGACAAGGTGGAGAAGTTCATCCCGCCGAAGAAAGGCCGCAGCCATCTCCTGCACATCATCAGGGAGATCATAGAGTTCGAACCGACAACAGACGGAACGGATATCTCGGAGGCACTGAGATATCTGACCAACGCCATCAAGAAGAAATGCACGGCCTTCCTTCTTTCCGACATGATCGATGTCAACGAGGATGGAAGTCCGCGCTATGAGGAGGCTCTGAAGGTGGCTGTGGGCAGGCATGACCTCTCGGTGATAGAGGTCTATGACCCTCGTGAGAGGAGCATCCCTGATGTCGGGCTGGTGCACATAAAGGACTCTGAGACAGGCCGTGCGGCATGGGTCAACACCTCTGACAGAAAGATGAGGCGTGCCTACGAAGAGTGGTTCAGCAATATGGAGCAGACATCTTCAAGACTATTTATGAAATATAATGTGGACAAGGTCAGCATAGCCGTTGATGACGATTATGTCAAAGGACTCATGACCCTGTTCAAGAACAGGTAATATATGCGTAAGGCATTCATATACATATCGTTGCTTTTGGGATTTTCGTCAGTGACGCTGGCGCAGGAGCAGGAGACAGACTCCTCTATGCAGCCGGAGGCGGATGTCGCTGTACAGCAGGAACTGAAGGCAATGCCGGGCAAGGTGGTGCAGATGACGGGCTCATATCTCCAGCCCCTGCAGGAGAGGGACTCGGTGCTCATCGCCGACCAGGTCTTCTATGGCGTGGAACTCCCTCAGGTTGAGGAAGGTACGGGCTTCGGTTTCCCGCAGTTCAAGGATACGCTGATGACCAATATCAGGATCGTGGAGCAGTGGACTATGGATACCGTCAAGGTGAAGAAGCAGGGCAAGGGCAAGCCGAAGTTGCTTGACCTCAAGGGCGGAATAAGGATCACTTCTTTTGATGAGGGTATATATTATCTTCCTCCTCTGGCTCTCCTGAGGCTCAGCAAGGACGGTGTTGTGGATACGCTTGTCTTTGATCCTCAGAAACTTGAGGTCAAGACCATGCCGGTGGACACCGCTACATTCAAGCCGCATGACATAAAGGGACAGATACGCTATCCGGTGACTTTCAGGGAGGTAGCTCCATGGGTGGCAGGCGGACTTGTACTTGTCGGACTTATAGTGCTTGCAATATGGCTCATTGTCAGATACCGCCGCAGTCATGATCCGGAATATATGCACAAGGATCCGCCTCATATCGTGGCCTTGAGGAAACTGGACAAGTATCGCGGAAACGCCATGTGGGTTCCGGAAAAGCAGAAGGCTTTCTATTCGGGAATCACTGACGCATTAAGAGAATATATATCAGCAAGATACGGAATCGGGGCGATGGAGATGACCACGGCAGAGATCTTCGCAGATATGAAGGATACCGACGCTCCGGCAGACCTTCTTAATGAGTTGAAGGATCTCTTCGAGAGGGCTGACTTCGTGAAGTTCGCAAAGTTCGTGGCTTCTGATGAGGACAATGCCTCATCGCTTCCTGTTGCCGTGAGGTTCGTCACTTCGACCTATCAGACCGATGTGGAAGAAAGTGCATCGGCTGGTTCTGGGGCGGATGACAGGGAGGCTGAAATGAATGCTCAGGAGAACAAGCCGACCGTGCAGGAGGACATTAAAGAAGGAGGTGAGTGATGTATTTTGAATATCCGAAATTATTGTGGCTTCTGGTGGTGCCGGCTCTGCTGGTGCTGCACTATATATGGCTGGAACTCGCCGGCAGGCATCCTCATCTGAGGGTCTCTACTGCGGTTCCGTGGAAACTTCGCGGCACATCCTTTCTGGCTGTGCTGCGTCATGTGCCTTTCATCCTCAGGATATTTGCTTTGTCCATGATCGTGGTGGCGATAGCCCGCCCGCGCTCTTCTGAAAAGATGGAGAGAGTGGACACGGAAGGTATAGACATCGTTCTTGCAATGGACGTTTCGACGTCGATGCTTGCCCGCGACCTCACTCCGGACCGTCTGAACGCGTCGAAGGATATAGCCATCGAATTCATATCCCAGAGACCTTCGGACCGTATGGGTATAGTGGTTTTTGCCGGTGAAAGCTTCACCCAGTGCCCTCTGACTACGGACCGTGCCACTCTGATCAACCTGATGAAGGAGGTCCAGACAGACCTGATCGAGGACGGAACCGCCATCGGAAACGGTCTGGCCACAGCGGTCGCCAGGATGAAGGATTCGGATGCGAAGAGCCGTGTGATCATCCTTCTCACCGACGGAGTGAACAACAGGGGAGAGATTTCCCCTCAGATGGCGGCTGAGATTGCAAAGACTTATGGAGTAAGGGTTTATACTATCGGAGTCGGCAAGGAGGGAATGGCCCCATACCCGGTGATGACCCCTTGGGGTGTGGAGATCCAGCAGGTCAAGGTCGAGATCGATGAGAAACTGCTCTCCGAGATTGCGGAGTCCACGGGAGGCCGCTATTTCAGGGCGACCGACAACACCAAACTCGCCGAGATATACAGCGAGATCAACAAGATGGAGAAGGCTCGCACCACTGTCGACAGCTTCCCTATATATAAGGAACTTTTCGGAAGGTATGCGCTGCTGGCCTTGCTGGCACTGCTTCTGGAACTTGTGCTTAACTGGTTTGTAATCAGGCGTCTGCCATAATGTAGGAGGAAAGGATATGATAAATTTTGCACAGGCACAATATTTATTTCTGCTGCTTCTGATCCCGTTCTTCTTCCTCATTCAGGCTCTTGTGTTGAGGCTCAGACGCAGAAGGATAAGAAAGTTCGGTGACGAGAAACTGGTCAGCCAACTCATGCCGTCATATGCAAAGGCAAAGGTGTGGGTGCGTCTTACGCTCTTCTCTCTGGGCTTCTTCTTCTTCGTGATAGGGCTTTCGCGTCCGCAGATCGGTGCGAAGCTCAAGGAGCATGAGACCAAGGGCGCTGAGATCATGATTGCTTTGGACGTGTCCAACTCCATGCTTGCGGAGGATTATTCCCCTAACCGTCTGGAACGTGCCAAACTTGCGATATCCCGGCTGGTGGATAAACTTCGTGACGACCGCATAGGACTCATAGTGTTTGCTGGAAATTCGTTCGTGCAGCTGCCTATAACCACGGATTACGTCTCTGCCAAGATGTTCATGAATTCGATATCGACCGAGTCTGTCCCGGTTCAGGGAACAGCGATAGGCGAGGCTATCAACACGGCGATGAGAAGTTTCAGTTCCCAGAGTGAAAAGAGCCGTGCCATCATAGTGATAACCGACGGAGAGAATCATGAGGATGACCCTGTTGCGGCGGCAAAACAGGCGGCTGAGATGGGTGTAAGGGTGTTTACGATAGGTGTGGGCTCGCCGGAAGGAAAGCCTATTCCGATGGATGGCGAACTCCTTAAAGATAAGGATGGTAATATAGTTGTCACCCGTCTTGACGAGAAGGTGCTGCAGGAAGTGGCCCAGGCCGGAAACGGAGCCTATGTGCGTGCCGGTAACAGCGAGTTCGGGCTCAATCCTATAATCGATGACATCAGGAGGATGGAGGACGAGAAGTACAGTTCCATCGTGTTTGAGGAATATGACGAACAGTTCATGTATTTCCTGGCGATTGCCCTCTTCTTCTTCGTGATCGAGATGCTTGTGGGTGACAGACGCTCGAAAAGACATTTATTTAACAGATGATACTGTCATCCTGAGCTTTGGCGAAGGATCTTTATATAATGGAATATGAATAAATATATAATAACAGCATTCCTGCTTTGCGTAATGTCCTTTCCTGTATGGAGTCAGAACTACGGGGAGGATGTTCGTGACGTGAGGCGGGGCAACAGGGACTTCAAGAAGGAGAATTACCGCGAGGCCGACATAGACTATCGCAAGGCTCTGGTGAAGGATTCCACCTCCGTTGCAGCAAATTATAATCTTGCGAACACCTTGTACCGTCAGGGTGATATGGAGCAGGCCAGGAAGATGCTGGACAAGGTGAAGGATACGGCTCCTGCTACGGAGGCTGCCGCTGACTATTATTATAATCTCGGTGATGTGGCCATTGCTCAGCAGGACTGGCAGGTGGCTGTGGACGCTTTCGAGCAGTCGCTTCTGAGGAATCCGGGAGACTTGCAGGCAAAGGAGAATTATATCTATGCCAAGAAGAAACTTCAGGAGCAGCAGAATCAGCAGCAGAACGATCAGAACCAGGATCAGCAGGATAATCAGGACAATCAGCAGAACCAGGACAAGAACGATGATCAGAACAAGGATCAGAACAAGGATGACCGGCAGGATCAGAAAAACGATCAGCAGAACAATCAGGATCAGAACAATCAGGATCAGAACAATGATCAGCAGCAGGATCAGCAGAAGCCTCAGCAGTCCCAGGGCGAGCAGCCGAAGATAAGTCCGCAGGCCGCACAGCAGATGCTCCAGGCCATTCAGGCAAAGGAGAAGGAGACTCAGGATAAGGTGAACAAGGAGAAGGCTGCCGCGTTGAAGGCAAGACAAAAGGATAAGAATTGGTAGAGAAATGAAGAAGATATTTTTGACGGTATTATCATTGGTGGCAGCCACGGTGGCCTTCGCCCAGACAGATATCAAGGTCGAGGCTCCTAATGTTGTGGCGGCGGATGAGCAGTTCAACGTGACATTCATAATTGAGGGAGAGGACAGCCCATCTGATTTTGCATGGTCTTCGAGCGAGGACTTTCAGATTCAGTGGGGGCCCCAGCAGGGCAAGTCCACCAGTATCCAGGTCGTGAACGGAAAGCGCAGCAAGACGGTTCAGAGCACATATACCTATGTCCTCAGACCTGTCAGGGCCGGACGTTTTTCCCTACCTGCCGCTACCGCCAAGGTAAAGGGACGTCAGATATATTCCAACCCCAAGACAATTGAAGTGGCCTCTGCAGGAGCGGCTTCCGCCCAAAGACCTCAGACCGGTCAGCAGACCCAGCGTCAGAGCGCAGGAGTGACCGATTCCGACATATTCATGACCCTCACCCTGGATCGCACGAAAGTGGTTGTGGGCGAGCCGATTACGGCGACTCTGAAACTGTATCAGAGAGTGAATGTCGCAGGATTTGAGAACGTGTCCTTCCCGACTTTCAACGGATTCTGGAGTCAGGAAATCGAAGCGCCGACCAACATAGAGTTCAATCGTGAAGTCTATGACGGACAGATATATAATGCGGCTCTTCTGAGAAAGTTCACCCTCATTCCTCAGCAGCAGGGGCAGGTGACCATCAACCCCGCCGAGATGACCTGTCTTGTGAATATCCGTGTCTCTTCCGGCGGAACAAGCATATTTGACGGCTTCTTCGATGACTACAGGACCGTCAGAAAGAAAGTGTCCACAAAACCTGTGATAGTGACGGTGTCTCCGCTTCCGGCAGGTGCTCCTGCCTCGTTTGCCGGAGGTGTGGGCGAGTTCCGTATCTCGGCCAAGGTCAGCAAGGATACGGTAATGACACATGAGGCGGCTTCACTTCTGGTGACAGTGTCCGGAAAGGGCAATGTGTCTCTTCTGGAAACTCCGAAGGTGAATTTTCCTCCTGATATGGAGGTGTATGACACCAAAGTATCAGACAGGATAGACAAGACCGGACTTTCAGGCAGCAGGACATATGAATTCCCGTTCATCCCGCGCAGTTACGGCGATTTTGTGATCGATCCGGTGAAATATTCATATTATGATGTGAATCAGAAGAAATATGTTACGCTGGAAACGGCTCCTATTCCTCTGGTCGTGCTCAAAGGCAATGACGCGGAACAGGCAGGCATGGTCGTCTCCGGGCCTGTGCAGAAGGATGTGAAGAATCTGGCAAGCGACATACGCTTCATTAATGTCAAGGACTCCACACTCATTCCACAGGGCAGTTTCTTTGTGGGTACAGCACTCTTCTGGGTGTTTCAGGTTGCATTGTTCCTCATTGCATTCGTGCTTTGGGCGGCACTTCGTCATCTTGCTGCAAGAAGGGCGGATGTGGCAGGAACCAGGAACAGGAAGGCAACTAAGATGGCTCTCAAACGTCTCCACCTTGCAAACACCTTCCTCAAGCAGGATCTCTACACTGCTTTTTATGAGGAACTTCACAAGGCTCTGCTTGGCTTCATTTCAGATAAACTGAATATTCCTTCGTCTGAACTTTCGCGAGAGAGGATATCCGAGGCTCTTGCGGACGGCGGAGTGGATGCGTCTCATGCAGAGACCTTCATC
Organism: uncultured Muribaculaceae bacterium; assembly: GCA_964567765.1. Classification (GTDB taxonomy): domain Bacteria; phylum Bacteroidota; class Bacteroidia; order Bacteroidales; family UBA932; genus Cryptobacteroides. The sequence goes on along the minus strand of CAZMNZ010000082.1, from coordinate 2,538 downwards.
AGCATCCTTGATGCATGCGAATTCGCGAGATATGCACCGTCTGCCGGGAACGACGCCATGGCGGCCCATTATAATTCCGCACTTGAAGTGATATCATCAATAGACTCCAATATGAAATCCCGCAAGACATCTCCAAAGACTGCTATGCTTGTTGTTCTCCTAGCCATAATGCCTTTTGCGGCTCAGGCACAGAATGACTCCTATGTGGATTCTCTGTGGAATTCCGCAAATCAGGCCTATGTGGAGGGACGCTGGAGCGATGCCGTGTCGGGCTATGAACTGATCTCAGGAATGGGGCTTGAGTCTGCAGCACTTTACTGCAACACCGGTGATGCATATTTCAAGGAAGGCAACGTGCCTATGGCCATACTCTTCTATGAGCGTGCTCTCAAACTGGATCCTTCATATTCGGATGCAAGATATAATCTGGAACTGATGAACAGCATAATCCAGGACAGGATAGACCCTGTGCCTGACTTCATCCTCAAGGTCTGGGCAAAGGATGTCTGCTATATCATGGATTCCGATGCCTGGGCGGTCTGCTTCCTTGTTCTTCTGGCTCTGACTCTGGGACTTGTTCTTCTCTTCCTTCTGGCTCCTACTGCGGCAGGACGCCGTACAGGATTCTTCACCGGAATCGTGACGCTTCTGCTTGCGGTGGCTTCACTGACTTTTTCCATCTGGCAGAAGAACGACTATATGAGTGCCGACGAGGCAATCGTGATGCGTCCGGTCACCTCCGTAAAGAGTTCTCCGTCATCTGAGGCATCCATGGACATCTTCATCCTTCACGAAGGCACAAAGGTCACCATACTCGATTCGGTAGGAAACTGGAACAATATCGAACTGGCCGACGGTCGTCAGGGCTGGATCCCGTCATCAGACATCACTGTCATCTGACCTTTGGCGATGGTTTACCTATAAAAATATTCCAGGCACCTTGTTTTCGGGGTGCCTGGAATATTTTTACGGTTATTTCGTTGATAATCTGCCGATCAGTATCTGTTAAGCGGCATTCCGTTGGTCTTCATGCGGACCTGCTTTCTTACTGATTCGAGAACCTTCTCGTATGCCTCGCGTCCTTCCTCGGTCTTGCCGGCGATCAGGTCGAGATTCTGAGAAGCGGCAGTGAGGACGGTGTCGATAAGGTTCACGATAGCCGCCATATCCTTCTCCACGAAACCGCGGGATGTGATTGCAGGAGTGCCCACTCGGATTCCTGAAGTCTGGAACGGCGAGCGTGAGTCGAACGGAACCATGTTCTTGTTCACTGTGATGTCCGCCTTCACGAGTTCCTTCTCTGCAACCTTTCCGGTCAGTTCAGGGAACTTGGTGCGGAGGTCGATGAGCATGAGGTGGTTGTCTGTGCCGCCGGAAACGATCTTGTATCCTCTTGACACGAATGCCTCTGCCATTGCCTGGGCATTTGCTATCACCTGCTTCTGATATTCCTTGTACTCAGGCTGGAGGGCCTCATAAAATGAAACCGCCTTGGCTGCGATGCAGTGTTCAAGCGGACCTCCCTGAACGCCTGGGAACACGCTCGAATTCAGGATCTGGGACATCTTCTTCACGACGCACTTAGGAGTTGTGAGTCCCCAAGGGTTATCGAAATCCTTACCCATCAATATGATACCTCCACGCGGGCCACGGAGGGTCTTGTGGGTTGTCGAAGTCACGATATGTGCATATTTAACAGGATTGCTGAGCAGACCTGCTGCGATGAGGCCGGCTGTGTGAGCCATGTCAATCCAAAGGATCGCTCCCACCTTGTCTGCAATCTCCCTCATGCGTGCATAGTCCCACTCGCGTGAGTAAGCCGACGCACCTCCGATGATGAGTTTCGGCTTGTGCTCAAGGGCTGTCTTTTCCATCTGGTCATAGTCGATCATGCCTGTGGACTCCTTCAGACCGTATGCCACTGCGTTGTAAAGGATTCCGGACATGTTCACAGGCGATCCGTGGGTAAGGTGACCGCCGTGTGCAAGGTCGAGACCCATGAATGTCTCGCCCGGCTTCAGGCATGACATCATCACGGCCATGTTAGCCTGAGCACCGGAGTGCGGCTGGACGTTTGCATATTCCGCTTCAAAGAGTTCGCAGAGACGGTCGATGGCCAACTGCTCGATCTGGTCCACCACCTCGCATCCTCCATAGTACCTTGCCCCCGGGTATCCTTCAGCATACTTGTTGGTGCATACCGATCCGAGCGCTTCAAGCACCTGTGCGCTTACATAGTTTTCCGATGCGATGAGTTCGATGCCGGCTGTCTGCCTTTCCTCCTCCTTCTTGATCAGACTGAAAATCTGTAGATCCTGTTTCATAGATTCGTTATTTTAGCGGCGACAAAATTACACAATTTTTGTTTTTATATTACCTTTGTGTCGATAACTTTTTTCTTTTTATGCACAATAGGAAACTTTTGAATATAGAACTTGGCAGGGTGACCGCAGAAGAATATAAGGAACTGCCTGATTCGGGCACGGGAGTTTGACACCATTTTTTGAAACAAAATAGTTTTACTAGTTGATAGACTTT
>CAZMNZ010000081.1:0-9693 GCA_964567765.1 uncultured Muribaculaceae bacterium | reverse complement strand
AATTGCATTTCTTTTATGATTTGTCGCAAAAACAAGTCTCATTTGCTGTGCCAAACTTCGTAATGCGCTGAGCGACAATTGTTTGTCGGTTTCTCCTATGGCGCTGATGTGTAAAGTTTCTTTACAGAAGTGTAAAATCCTCTATATTATCCGTTAACTTGTACTATATTCTGCAAAAATTATCTTATATTTGTGTTCTTAAATTTTACCTATGAGACATTCAAGTTATATTCTGGGAGGCATGGGACTGCTTACACAACATGCTGAAACTCAGAAAAGTAATATTTATTGGACCTTTGTCTATATCCGCCGGGGAAGGGGAATGTACATCCTTGATTCTGATCTGAGGGCTCTGAATGAGGGAGACATAATCTTCATGCCTCCGAAGGTCGCTTACAGTTTCTGCTCGCTCGAATTGGGTGATGAATATAATGCAAATGTCGATGCCGTCGTCCTGCGTTTCGATGAGGCGTGGCTGTCTGCCCTTGGGAGCATATTCAAGTCTCTGGACAAGGAGATTCTGAAGATGCGCACCTATGAGGATCCGTATTCCGTGGAGGGACCTAAATGGATGAAGATGTCCACTGTTCTCAATGATCTTTCATCCGGAAATCCGGCCAGGGAGCCTGCGCTGATGATAGAACTTCTTGAGATGATATCCAGCGAGAGGGACCTTGTGCGTATCCTCAAGGCAACCCCGTCGGAGCAGGTGACCCTGACTCAGAAGATGGAAATGATAGACAGATATATAGATAACAACGTCTATGGAAAGGTTTCCCTTGATGATATCGCAAGATACGTGGGCATGAACAGGACGTATTTCTGCCTTTTCTTCAAAAAGCATTACGGAAAGGGCTTTGCGGACTATCTTAATGACAGAAGGGTCGATAAGGCGGCGTCCATGCTGAGCGACCGCGACAGGATGATATCCGAAATTGCCAGGGAGTGCGGTTTCAAGACTGCCCCATATTTCACTAGAGCATTCAGACGCTCCAGAGGAATGTCTCCTGCAGAATTCAGAAAGAAGGCTCTGAATCGCTGAATCTTCTTATATTTGCCGACGAATAACCACTAAGATATGGATCATAGAAAGATAATGAAGGCCCTCGTGGCCATAGTGATGGCGGCAGTTCTTGTCGTCCTCGTGATGCTCACCGTCAATCATGTCAAGGCAGGTCTGATGACCTCCAATTCCAAACTCATGCTTGCAGGATACGCGGCAATGATGCTTTACGCAGCCTACCGCATATTTGCAAACATAAGGGATATCTTCAAGAATTAGTCTCTCAGTCCTGATCCGGAATATGGATCCAGGCTTTCTCGCCGCTGAAATCTGTCAGCGAGAAGCAGATAGGGTGGACTACGCCTGCGTCATATTCCGATTCGAATTCAAGAGCCAGTTCCTCACCGCCGCTGCCAATATATATATGAATCTTTTCATTATTCTTCCTCCTCTTCAAGCGGGAACCATTCCGTCTCAGACATCCTGTAGCCGCAGAAATGTCCAAGGCCGTTCCTAATGTTGGAATATGTGAATGACGGCGACGAGAAACCTACGCCGGCAAAGACGTTGTAACTGGAGTCGTCGGCGGCGAACATGGTCTTGTACAGTTCTCAATAATGTCTTCATGTCATAGTTCTTTTCACCCACCTTCGTGGTGTTTCCGCCTATAAGACTACTCTCGAATAATGTAAATGGAGTATGGAAGGGAGCGGCTGATTGGTCGCTCTTTTCTTTTGCAGATGTCTCGACCACTGTGTCGCGAATTGCTCTCAAATTGTCACAGTGGTGTCTGTTTTTGCGGTTTTCTGGCATTTTTCGGTACCACTGTGTCGTGTTTTTTCGTTTTAATGACACAGTGCTCTGACCCTCGTTTCGGATGCAAGGCGGAGCAAGTGTTGTCGTAGACGGGCTCAGCCAACAAAAAATCGGGTGACTGTCACAAAACAGCCACCCGATATATCATAAGGTATAAGAATTACCTGTACTGAGCGAACTCAACGTCCTTCTCTGCTCTGGCTGCGAGGCACTCGCACTTCTTTGCAGTCTCAAGGTTCTTCTTCACACCGGCAGCGTCACCCTGACGTGCAGCAGCAACTGCGCGGAGGTAAGCAGCCTGTGGGCACTCGCACTTGAGAGCGGCAGCAGGAGCGTAGTTTCCGTTGAGGAGAGCGACGAGAGCAGCGTTGAAGCACTTACAGTCTCCGAGTTTAGCGGCAGCAGCCTTGTAGTCACCGTTGAGAACGTCGATAACTGCGAGGTTAGCATTTGCAGCCTTGTTGGCAGCAGCCTTGAAATACTTTGAAGCCTCTGCGAGGTTGTCCTCACGAAGAGCGACAACACCCATTGCGTTGTTCCAGTCTGCATCCTTGGCGCACTTGGCAAGAGCAGCCTTAGCGTCAGCAAGCTTGTCCATGTGGAGGTAAGTCACAGCGAGGTTGTACTGGCCGTTTGCGCTGTTGTACTTCTCGATAGCCTTCTTGTAAAGGGCAACCTTCTGGTCGTTCTCCTTAACGAGAGTAGCGGCACGGAGAAGAGCAGTCTCGTCAAGAACGTCGATGTTCTCCTCGATGAGCTTGAGGAGCTCCTCGCTTGTGTAGTTCTTGTACTCTACGTTAGCGATGAATCTTGCACGACGAAGTTCAGGGAGAACCTCCTTAGCGAGAGTTGTGTAGACAGCAGACATGTTCTTGATCTCCTTCTCACGGACAGCAGGATCGCTGTACATAGAAAGAACGCGGATGATGAGATCCTTGTCCTCGAGGTCAGACTCGGCTACGAGCTCCTGGAATCCTTCCCAGTCCTCGCCTACGCTTGTAACGTTTACAGGAGCGTCAGCAGGATGCTTCTTGGTAACCTTTGCGAATGCCTTCTCAGCAGACTTTGAACGGTTGTCAGAAAGCTTTGCGTTCTGGTCTTCCTTTCCGTCTGGTGAAGCATATGCTACGACGTCAGTTCCTACGAGAGTCTTGCGCTCGTTAGCCTTGATTTCGTCGAGAGCAGCCTGGAAGTCCTTGATAGACTGAGATTTGTACTGGTTGTTTCTTACAGCGGAGCTGTTGATTGTGTAGAGAATCTGACCCTCGGCAGTCTGCTTGATGACCTCCTGGTAGTTGTCAGCCTTGAGATCAAGAGCGCCTTTCCTGCATACGAGCATGTAAGTTGTGTTTGCACCGTCAGCAACCTTCTTTGAAGGAACGTCAGTGTTCTTGTTCTTATACTTCACAACTCCACGGAGTTCGAGGTAGCACTTCTCCATGCCTGGAGCATATGTGAAGTGAACCTTCTTTGTCACGGTTGCACCGTCGGTAGGAACGACCTCATAGTTGTCCTTAACCTTCTCACCCTGGAACATGAACGGCTCCATCTTAGCCTCGCCACCTTCGTAAACGATTACAGGAGTAACCTCAAGGATGGCCTTTGCGTGGAAATAGTCCTCCGGATAAGTCACAGAAACTGTAGCGTCGATCTCTCCGCCTACAACTTCGAGAACAGCAGGCTCGCACTTAACGGTAACGTTCTCTGCCATTTCCGCCATCTTCTCAGGTGAGCTACATGCAACAGCAGCAAGTCCGAGAACGGCAGCAAATAATTTGATTCCTTTTTTCATTGTTTATAAAATTAGATTGGTTTGTTTGTCTTGGTTTTCGAGCCTTCACGCGTTCGTGCGTAGGCATACCAAAACGCAAAGATAATCATATTTTTATATTTTCTGAGAGTCGTGGGTGTAAATTTCAAGCGATTTTGTAACTTTGTGCCGTTATGACAAATCAGGAACTGCAAACATTAAAGAACAAGTTCGATATAATCGGCAACGATCCGGCGCTCAACAGGGCGCTGGAAATCGCTGTTGCCGTTGCTCCTACCGACATAACTGTCCTGGTTTCCGGAGAGAGCGGAGTCGGTAAGGAGAACATACCGAGAATAATTCACCAGAACAGCCCCCGCAAGAGAGGCAAGTACTTCGCAATCAACTGCGGAGCCATTCCGGAGGGCACTGTGGACTCTGAACTTTTCGGCCACGAGAAAGGGTCGTTCACCGGGGCGAATGAGATGAGAAAAGGATATTTTGAGGAGGCCGACGGGGGAACTCTCTTCCTTGACGAGATCGGAGAACTTCCTCTTGCTTCACAGGCAAAGCTTCTCAGGGTGCTCCAGTCGGGAGAATTCATAAGGGTGGGATCTTCCAAGGTCCTCAAGACCGATGTCCGTGTCGTGGCTGCGACAAATGTGAACCTCATGCACGCGGTTTCCAAGGGCAAGTTCAGGGAAGACCTTTACTACAGACTCAATGCCGTCTCCATAAAGATTCCGGCTCTGAGGGAACGTCCGGCCGATATAAACCTGCTGTTCAGAAAGTTCGCTTCGGATTTTTCGGCAAAGTACGGAATGTGCAAGGTGACCCTGACCGAGGATGCTTCGATAATGCTCAGGAAATACCGTTGGCCGGGCAACATCAGGCAGTTGAAGAATGTGGCTGAGACGGTTTCTGCACTGGAGTCAGGACGTCTGACCGGATATGAGGACAAGTGTGTGGTGGATGTCGATGTGCTTCAGAAATATATTCCGAAGGAAGAACCGAACCTCCTGCCGGCCGTAGTCTCTCCATATCAGGAGTCTGCGGAAAATCCGGGAGAAAGGGAGGCCATCATCAGGATGCTGCTCCAGCTCAGACAGGATGTGGACTATCTCAAACAGGTGATTGCCAACGCGGGACTCTCCTCGTCCGTTCCGTCCCAGGTTCCGGTTATCGCCGCTCCGGACAGCGGAGCGATTGCTGAGGAGCAGCCTTGGCCGCGCGGCCGGGTGGAGGAGCAGGTGGTTGAGGATCCGGAAGAACAGTCTTTTGAAGAAGAGAAACTTTCGATCGAGGCCTCGAACCTTGACCTTATAGAACGGGTGCTCCAGAAGCACGGAGGCAACAGGAAGGAAGCGGCGGAAGAGTTGGGAATATCGGAAAGGACATTGTATCGTAAACTAAAGATGATCAGAAAATGACAGGTAAAAGGACATTGATTGCGACGCTTGGGGTTGTTGTGGCTCTTGCCGTAACGGCGTTCATCGTGCAGTCTTGCGGCATATATTCATTCACGGGAACATCCATTCAGCCGGATGTGAAGTCCGTGACTATCAATTATTTTGAGTATACTGCTCTGAAGGTGAATCCTTCGCTGAGCAATCAGATGACTGAGGCGCTCCAGGAAAAGTTCAGAAAGCTTACCAAACTGGAACAGGTGGATATGGACGGAGACCTTGAGATCGTGGGTGCGATCACAGGTTATGATGTGAAGGCGACAGCAATCGGAGCGAACGAGCAGGCTGCGCAGAACCGTCTGACCGTGAATGCCAAGATAACATTCATCAACAGGAAATATCCGGAGGACAACTTCGAGGACAAAGGTTTCTCGGCGTATGCCGATTTCGATGCCATGCAGTCTCTCGATGCTGTGGAGTCGGGACTTTGCGAGGAGATCGTGGAGAAACTTTGCGAAGATATATTCAATGCAACTGTAGCAAACTGGTAGGCCATGGGCTATATGGATCTGAAGAAACTTAATCTTGATGAACTGGCGGGGGTGGTCAATCTGTATCCCTGGTTCGGCGGTGCGCGCAAGGAATTGTGCGACAGGATGAGCCGCATGGGCGGTGTCTGGGGTGCCGGCCAGTATGCAGACGCAGCGATGTACATCGGGGCGCGTGAAAAGATGGCTGATCTTCTGAGAGCCTCGCAGCAGAAGGACTGGAGCGATGCGGACGTGGAGAAACTCCTGAAGTCCTATATTGCCGAGAACGAACCGGAAGTCAAGGAAGAGACGGAGAAGAGAAGGGTGCATGTGGTGGGAGGTGACTATTTCTCCCAGGATGACTATGACAAGGTCAGGACATCCGGAGACAATGTCTTTTCGAGATATGCCGCAAAAGCAAGGCAGGAAAAGGCCTATGACGAGGTGGAGGAGGCTGAATTTGACCTATATACGGAAACTTTGGCACAGATATATGCCGAACAGGGCTATTATGAGCAGGCCAAGGCCATTTATTCAAAACTTATTTTGGCATATCCGGAAAAAAGTGCTTACTTTGCAACCCTTATTGAAAAATTAAACGAGTTAAATTAGTTTTTAGATAACCATGAACGTATTATTCACAGTTTTGACAGTGCTTGTGCTTCTTGCCAGCGTTCTCATCACACTCATCGTGTTGCTCCAGAACGGAAAGGGTGGCGGACTTGCAAGCAACTTCGTAGCAGGAAACCAGACTTTCGGTGTCCGTCAGACAGCAGATATCCTTGAGAAGATCACTTGGGGACTCGCAGGATTCATCTTCCTCGTGTCTGTAGTGACTTCATTCACAATGAGCAACAAGGTCAAGAACGTGGATCTCACAGAGAAGATCGAGATCGAGGCTCCGGCTCCAGAGTTCCCTGCAGCACTTCCGGCAGAGGCAACTGAGGCTCCTGCAACAGAGACAGCTGAGTAATTGACGAAGTCCCGCCCGGCTGACATTTTGGCAGAATAAGGGCTTTGGAATATATTTTGACTGATAGCCGTTCGGTTTAGAAACCGGACGGCTTATTCTGCGTATGCACGGCCGTCATAATTTAGGAGGAAAAGAAAATGGCAGAAAACAAGTTTGAAAATCTGAGCAGGTTCGCTGTCAATCTCAACGAGAGGGCGGCGCAAGGCAAACTGGATCCCGTTATCGGCAGGGATGAAGAAATAAGAAGGGTCCTTCAGATCCTCAGCAGAAGGACTAAGAACAATCCTATCCTGGTCGGAGAACCGGGAGTCGGAAAGACGGCTATATCAGAGGGAATCGCACAGAAGATAGTTGACGGCGATGTGCCGGAGAACCTCAAGAGCAGAAAGATATATTCCCTTGATCTGGGAGCCCTTATCGCAGGTGCAAAGTACCAGGGAGAATTCGAGGAACGTCTCAAGGGAGTGGTCAAGGAAGTCGTTGACAGCGAGGGAGAAGTGATACTTTTCATAGACGAGATCCACACTCTCGTAGGAGCCGGACGTTCGTCAGGTGCGATGGATGCGTCCAATATCCTCAAGCCGGCTCTGGCTCGTGGGGAACTTCGCACGATAGGTTCCACGACACTGGATGAGTATCAGAAGTACTTCGAGGCGGACAAGGCCCTGGAGCGCCGATTCCAGATGGTCATGGTGGATGAGCCGTCTCCTGCGGCATCCATATCCATAATGCGAGGCCTGAAGGAACGCTATGAAAACCATCACAAGGTGCGTATTGAAGATGACGCCCTGATTGCGGCTGTGGAACTTTCACATAGATATATCACAAGCCGTTTCCTCCCGGACAAGGCGATCGACCTTGTGGATGAGGCCGCTTCAAAACTCCGTCTTGAGATGAATTCCGTTCCGGAGCCGATTGCCGAACTGGACAGCAGGATCCGTCAGCTGGAGATCGAGAGGGAAGCGATAAAGCGCGAGGGTGTGTCCATGAAGATGGACAAGATCAAGGGCGAACTCAAGGAACTTAACGCCGAGCGGGACGACCTTCGCAAGCGCTGGGACGAGGAGAAGGGGATTCTGTCGGAACTTCAGAAGCAGCGTCAGAAGATGGAGGACTACAAGATCGAGGCGCATAATGCGGAGAGGGCTGGTGACTATGGAAAGGTTGCCGAGATACGATATGCCAAGATGGCTGATGTCCAGGCGAAGATCGATCAGCTGACCGCACGTCAGGCAGCGATCAAGGATCCTATCATCACGGAGGCGGTTACTCCGGAAGACATTGCGGAGGTTGTAGCAAAGTGGACGGGAATTCCTGTGAAGAGGATGCTTGAGAGCGAGCGCGAAAAACTTCTGCGTATGGAAGCCGAACTGCACAAGAGGGTAGTGGGTCAGAATGCTGCCATAGAGGCAGTGGCCGATGCCGTACGCCGTTCACGTGCCGGTCTTCAGAATGAGAAACGTCCTATCGGATCGTTCCTGTTCATGGGTACGACAGGAGTCGGAAAGACAGAACTTGCAAAGGCGCTGGCAGAGTTCCTTTTCAACGACGAGAACATGATGACCCGAATCGACATGAGCGAATATCAGGAGCGTCACTCCGTGAGCCGTCTTGTGGGAGCGCCTCCGGGATACGTGGGCTACGACGAGGGCGGTCAGCTGACCGAAGCCGTGCGACGCAAACCGTATTCGGTAGTCCTGCTGGACGAGATAGAGAAGGCACATCCGGATGTGTTCAACATTCTTCTGCAGGTGCTTGATGACGGACGTCTGACAGACAACAAGGGTCGCACCGTGGACTTCAAGAACACCATCCTGATCATGACCTCGAATGTCGGAGCCGACATCATCCAGGGTTATATGGAACATCTGCCGCCTGCTGCTTCCGCTGAATCCGAATCAGTCGTCGGATCTACCGCACAAGGCACTTCTTCTGTCATTCCGAGCGAGGCCGGAGGCCGAGTCGAGGAATCCCGCGAAGCGATGCTCGCGCAGTGCCGAGCAGAGGTCCTGGAAGTATTGAAGCGCACGGTCCGTCCGGAGTTTCTGAACAGAATCGACGAAGTGATAATGTTCGAGCCTCTCTCTCAGACCGACATCCGCGACATCCTCAGGATGCAGATGGCTGACTTGCAGTCGAAACTCGCAGAGAACGGCGTGAACATCACCTTCACACAGGAGTTCGAAGACTACATGAGCACGAAAGGCTATGAACCGGCCTACGGTGCCCGTCCGATCAAGCGACTGATGCAGAAGGAACTGGTGAACCTCCTTGCCAAGAACATCCTGGACGGTCATGTCCAGCGCGATTCTGTGATAACGGTGGATGTCCGTGATGGCCAGATCGTAGTCCGGTAAACGCTGAAAGAGGCTGTATTCTTTGGAAAAGTCTTAGAATACAGCCCCTTTCAACTTTGTATCTCTCGGTCACACTTTTTAATGATATATTCAGTTCACACTTGTCATATCCGCTAGTCATATCCGCTAGTCATGTCTGCTAGTTATGTCTGCTAGTCATGTCCACTAGTCATGTCCGCTTGTCATGTCGAGCGTAGTCGAGACATCTATAAAAGGATAACTCAAAAGTATCGTTCCCTGTTTGGACAAAAACAAGCCACGACACTGGCTGAAAATGCCGTTTTACTCCGTTTTTCGGTAGTGTCGTTCCCTAAAATCGCCAATTCAAGCCACGACACTTGAAGTTCAGATGTCATAAAACAGCAAATTTTCAGAAAAAGTCACAAAAAATTTGGAAGTTCAAAAAAAGTGTGTACCTTTGCAATCCCAATCGGGGAATATGCGGAAATAGCTCAGTTGGTAGAGCACAACCTTGCCAAGGTTGGGGTCGCGAGTTCGAGTCTCGTTTTCCGCTCCAAAACAGGTCATCTTCGGATGACTTTTGTTATGAAATAACCTGACGAGGTACAATATATATGCAGTCGTTCTCTTACAGAGACGGCTTTTTTATTTATTGTATAAATCGCTACCCCACGCACCTGTGGCAAGCATCAGGATTGGCGTGCGTAGAAGTATGCGTCAGGTTGGCAGGAGAAAGAATCACCTCAACGCTTCCAAGAAGATGTGCCCCAGCCGAGTTCAGGAAAATGGGCGGGGTGGACATTCTGGGTGATAAAACCGCTGTAATAAACTGATTTTCATACCTTTGTGAAGATTTTTATTGATATGGTTAAAAAATGCTTTTTCTGCGGTTCTAAA
>CAZMNZ010000080.1:0-9764 GCA_964567765.1 uncultured Muribaculaceae bacterium | reverse complement strand
TCGAATTTCATCAGCCTTTCCATCAGAAGACCGCTGTCACCCCAGTTGTATGGGTCCTGACGACCGGCATCAGACTGGATTCCGCACTGAAGACTGGTGCCCAAGGTGTTGTCATAGTCATATGGAAGGAAGAATACCTGATAGTCGAGTTTGTCTGTGGTGTTGAAATACAGATAGAAGTTGTTGCCGTTGTTCCAATGGTCGTCCCACATTCCCACAGCCACATTGACTGCGTAGGTCTTGAGCAGGAATTCCACGTCGCATACCTCGTTTATCCATTTGTAGAAGCTTTCGTCGCTTTTTCCAGTAAGCTTAAGTATAAAGTCCTGCAGCTGCGCCTTGGCAGCAGCAAAATCTTCTTCATCTCCCTTGAATTCATAGGTATAGTTGACACCATTGTCCTGGTCCCAGTTGAATTTCCAGTCATCTGCGCTTCTGAGGTCTGCAGGACCGCCCTCTCCATATACGCACTTCCAAAGAAAGCCTCCGTCATTCCCGAACATCCCGTTCACCCTTTTTGCTATGAACTTGTCGTCTATAGGTTCAATCATGTTGTAGACACCATAGTAGGCAGGCGTTTCGTTATCGATCTGAAGCCACAGACGGCAGTAGGTGGAGAATGCGCTTGTCCAGATTCCATAGCGTCGGAACAGGTCGTAGCAATACAGCTCCCTGACATAGCAAGGGTCGTCCTTGAACCATTTGAGGTTAATCTTGCGTATTCCCTTGATCTCGTGGTCCTTGTCCTTATTGAACTTGCGGAAGTTTATTCCGAAATGGCAGTGGTGCCAGTCCGGGTGTGTGCTGTTGTGAAGTTCTCCAGAGTTCCCTTCGGGCCTGCGGCGTGAAGTGTTGCCGCGGAGCCTTACACCACCGTCTTCTATGAATATGGTCTCGCTGCCCTTCCTGTAGGTGAAGTCGGCATGAAAGTAGTCGACGTTATGTGAGAACTCATCATATCTTTTCAGCAATGCATTCCACTCGTCCGTAGTCATATGTATGGTGATTTCGGGAATTACGCTTTCATCCCATATATATGAAATACCCTCGTGGCCGAGTGTTGCAGTCGTGAAAGGGGTGATAAGCCCGTCAGGCTGACTGATGTCGCCATCTTCACCCTCCTCTTCATTTTCGGAATCCTCCTTGTCCTTGTCTGGCTTTTCTTCTTCCTTCCCGTTCTCGACGTCTGTAGTGTCATTCTGCACGGTGTCCTCTGTTTCAGGCTCTTCTGGAAGTATGAAGTCCGGTCCACAGGCTGTGATGACCGTCAGGACTGCAAGCAGAAGTAATATAATACGATGTTTCATGTTCATCAGAAAGTCTGGGCTATGATTTATCGGGCATATCCTGTGTCTGTGTAACTTCTGGTGCCTTTGTCGTTCCTGTTCAGACTGCGGAGGAACTCCATGTCGCTGTCGCTCAGCGTGAAGTCGAATATGTTCAGGTTCTCCTGCATGCGTGACAAAATTTTACCCGCACGAAGATAGCAAAAATTTGTCACTTGTCAGCACGTGGTGCTTTTGATGTGACAGATGATATGTTTTGTAATGTACTTGTCGTAAATTTTAGTATCTTCGCAAGGTTTATGATATGACGAAAACTATAACTCATCTAAGCTATGAACGATACCAAAGTCTTGAATCTCGCTGCGGATAATATCCGTATTCTCGCAGCTTCTATGGTGGAAAAAGCAAAGTCCGGACATCCAGGTGGTGCAATGGGTGGAGCAGATTTCATCAATGTCCTTTATTCAGAGTTCCTGAACTATGATCCTGCTGATCCGAAATGGGTGGGACGTGACCGCTTTTTCCTCGATCCTGGACATATGGCCCCTATGCTTTATGCTCAGCTTGCGCTTACTGGAAAGTTTACTCTTGACGAGTTGCAGCAGCTGCGTCAGTGGGGCTCTCCGACTCCGGGACACCCTGAGGTGGATGTGATGCGCGGAATCGAGAACACTTCCGGACCTCTTGGTCAGGGACATGTGTTCGCTGTAGGTGCGGCAATCGCAGCAAAGTTCCTTGCAGCCCGCACAGGAAACCCTACATTCGGCAAAGAGACGATTTATGCATATATATCTGACGGCGGTGTGCAGGAGGAGATTTCCCAGGGAGCAGGCCGTGTGGCAGGCCACCTCGGGCTTGACAATCTCGTGATGTTCTATGATGCGAATGATATCCAGCTCTCGACCGAGTGCGGTGAGGTTATGTCTGAGGACACTGCGATGAAGTATCGTGCATGGGGATGGAATGTTCTCGAGATCAACGGTAACGATTGCTGCCAGATCCGTGAAGCCCTCACAGCTGCCAAGGCTGAGACAAAGCGTCCGACCCTCATCATCGGAAAGTGCGTGATGGGCAAGGGTGCAAGGACAGCTGACAACACATCATACGAGCGCAACTGCAAGACTCACGGTGCTCCTCTCGGTGGAGATGCATACAGAAATACTGTCACCAATCTTGGTGGAAACCCTGATGAGCCATTCGTCATCTTCGATCAGGTGAAGGAACTCTATGCAAGCAGAGAGGCAGAACTCAAGGAAATCGTGGCTGCTCGTCGTGCTGAAGAGGCAGAATGGGCAGCGGCAAATCCTGAAAAGGCAGCTCAGCAGGCTGACTGGTTCAGCGGAAAGGCACCTCAGGTGGACTGGAGCAAGGTGCAGCAGAAGCCTGGCGATGCCACAAGAAACGCTTCGGCGGCAGTTCTCGGACAACTCGCGGAGCAGGTTCCTAACATGATATGCGCGTCGGCGGACCTTTCAAATTCAGACAAGACCGACGGCTTCCTCAAGAAGACCACTTCGTTTGTCAGCGGTGACTTCAGCGGTGCCTTCTTCCAGGCGGGAGTAGCAGAGCTCACAATGGCTTGCATATGTATCGGAATGACTCTTCACGGCGGCGTTATCGCAGCCTGCGGAACATTCTTCGTGTTCTCCGACTATATGAAGCCGGCTGTGCGTATGGCTGCCCTTATGGAACTTCCTGTGAAGTTCATCTGGACGCATGACGCATTCCGCGTGGGCGAGGACGGCCCTACCCATGAACCTGTCGAGCAGGAGGCACAGATCCGTCTGATGGAGAAGCTCAAGAACCACAGCGGAAAGAACTCCATGCTTGTGCTTCGTCCGGCTGACGTGGAAGAGACCACAATATGCTGGAAGATGGCTATGGAAAACACGACTTCTCCGACAGGACTTATCTTCTCAAGACAGAATATCGAAATGCTGCCTGCAGAAAACGACTATGCTCAGGCTGCCAAGGGTGCTTATGAGGTTGCCGGTTCGGACGCTGATCCTGACGTAATCCTCGTTGCTTCCGGTTCAGAGGTCTCTACTCTGGTGGCCGGTGCAGAACTTCTCCGTAAGGACGGATTGAAGGTGAAGATCGTAAGCTGCCCGTCAGAGGGTCTCTTCCGCTCACAGCCGGCAGAATATCAGAACGCCGTCCTTCCGAACGGAGCCAAGATCTTCGGCCTCACAGCCGGTCTTCCAGTGAATCTCCTGGGACTGGTGGGATGCAACGGAAAGGTATTCGGTCTTGAAAGCTTCGGCTTCTCCGCTCCTTACAAGGTGCTTGACGAGAAGCTCGGCTTCACAGCACAGAATGTATACAATCAGGTGAAGGCCATGTTCTAGGCCTTCACTCTAATTGTGATGCAACATATTGAGCTTTATAGCTTTCAGTTCTTCGAGCGGTCTTTCAGGCTGCTCGAATTCTTTTGATACGGGCATGCCAGAAAATTCCTGAAAATACTGTACGCAGGCGTCTCTCCACCATCTCGCATCGCTTTCCTGGATGCTCAATTTCCTGTTGACTGCCTCCCAGCGTTCCCTGTCCACATACGGCCTGACGCTTTTCCATACAGCCTGATATTCACGTACTTTCTTCACTCCTCGGTCATATCTGTGACAGATTTCGTCCCAAAGAGTTCTTCCGGAAGACATGGTGTGTGTCCATGGGACATGGTGGAACCACAGAATCAGCTCCTCCGGGCAGGTCTCGATAGAATCAATCATTGAGGCCAAAGGCTCATTGTACTGGAGTACATTTGCGCTGCCTTTCCTGCTTCTGTCGAATCCCAATCCGACCTTGTCCGCCTTGTGGTAGTATTTAGGAAGCCAGTCCGGTCTTGCTCCTTCGATCTCGCACCATGGTTCAGGACCATAGTGGTGGTCCCATGCAAAGATATGGTGCAGTCCCAGAGGCATCATGTAATCGACTGCTGTGCTGCGTGAGGTCAGCATCATCTCCACGACAGGCTCGACGAATGCCGGGTCGTCTGTGAAGGTCTGCATAGCCCATTCTACGGCTATCTCTTCCGACGAAAGGCCGCAGTCCCATGCCATACGCCCGAATGCATACCAGGATGACTGGGCAAAATGATGACCGCACCAGTTGCTGTCGCGTCCGATGTTGGCTACTCCCGCGATGGCCGTTGTCCTGTATGCCTCGGGATATGCTTTCCCTGTGGTGACGGCGGCGACTGTTGAGCCCTCGTCCTTGCAGAATGTGTCGCTGTCAAGACATTCCTTGAAAAGGGGGTGGAGATATACAAGATGATTAGAGAAGCCGAGATATTCCTGCGTGATCTGAAATTCCGGCATCAGGGCGGTGTGCTTCATCTTTCCGAAAAGCGGACTGAAAGGCTCCCGTGGCTGGAAGTCCACCGGGCCGTTCTTGACCTGAATCAGCACATTGTCCCTGAACTGTCCGTCGAGCGGGGAGAACTCGTCACAGGCCTGATTTGCCCTGTCTTCTCCTTTGGGAGAATATACAAAGGCTCTCCACATGACGATTCCACCGTATGGCTCAAGTGCATCTGCAAGCATGTTCGCTCCGTCCGCATGAGTCCTTCCATAGTCCTGTGGCCCGGGAAGTCCCTCGGAATTGGCTTTGACCAGAAAACCCCCGAAATCCGGAATAAGACCATAGATTTCCGCTGCCTTTTCTGCCCACCAGTCACGCACATGCGGGTCGAGCGGGTCGGATGTGCTCAGTCCGCCGAGTGCGGCAGGGGAGGAGAAGTTTACGGAAAGATACACATGTATTCCGTATGGTCTCATGATGTCTGCAATTTCCGCTACACGTTCGAGACGCTCCCTGCTCAGCATGTCCGGAGTGGCGTTCACATTGTTCAACACGCTTCCATTAATGCCGATGGAGGCATTTGCACGGGCATATTTCTCAATCATGGCTGTGGGGACCGGCTCGCCCCAATGCCAGATGGAATGCCCCGCATATCCTCTTTCGACAGTGTTGTCGAGGTTGTCCCAATGATTGAGGATCCTTCTTTCGTATGACGGCTCTTCACGGATGTCGAGACTGCCGCCCGCCTTGCCGGTCCTTTCCAGACGCTGGAGCGCGTATCTGCCATAGAGCGCGCCTGTTTCGGTCTTTGCCATGATGTGACGGCCCTCCGGGAGGTCCCTGATTATGAAACCGTCATTGACAAGGTCCAGGGTAGTGTCGACCACGACTGTGGCATTCAAGCAAGGCTCGCCTTCAGGGAGCCATAAACCGCTGCCATCGTTGGCTCTCGGAGAGCAGCTTACGATGGCAGACAGTACAAGTGATATGAAAGGTATTCTATTCATCGAGTCCTTCAATTGTCTGGATTGTCCCGTCTTCATTATATTTCAGTTCACACACCTTGAGGCTGCGCAGCCAGGTCAGCCCCCCGGATGGAACGCTGTCGTGATGGAAAAGCCACCATCTGCCGCCATATTCCACGATGGAGTGATGTGTCGTCCAGCCTACTACCGGAGTGAGTATCACGCCCTTGTATGTGAACGGTCCGTATGGATTGTCTCCGATGGCGTAGCACAGATAGTGTGTATCTCCGGTCGAGTATGTGAAATAGTATTTTCCGTTGTATTTATGCATCCATGACGCTTCAAAGAACCTGTAAGGATTGTCTGCTGTGAGAGGTTTTCCTTCCTCGTCAACGATGACCACAGGCTTCGGCTCTTCAGCAAATTCCATCATGTCATCGCTGAGTCTCACCACGCGTGCAGGCAATGCAGTCTCCTTTCCTTCAGGAAGATATGCGCTCTCAAGTGCCTTGTTGTCCTTGTAGCGCTGGAGCTGTCCGCCCCAGAGACCTCCGAAGTACATATAATACTTTCCGTCTTCTTCGAGGATAGCAGGGTCGATGCTGTAGCTTCCCTTGATCGGGTCCGGCTGAGGAACGAAAGGACCTGTAGGGGAGTCACTTACAGCCACTCCGATGCGGAATATGTCGTTTTTGTCCTTGAGAGGGAAGTACATATAATATTTACCGTCCTTGCGTGCCACCTCGCAGTCCCAGAGCTGGCGTCCTGCCCATGGAATGTCATCAGTGTCGAGAACCTTTCCGTGGTCGATGACCTCAGCTGTCATCGGGTCGTTGCCGTCGAGGCTGAATACATGGTAGTCCTTCATGTTGAAGTGGTCTCCGTTGTCGTTTTCCGGTATGCCTGATTCCCAGTCGTGGGAAGGGTAGATATAGAGTTTGCCGTCCCACACATGAACTGACGGGTCTGCCATATAGTCGGCAGGAACGAGGTATCTTTTAGGTGTCTTCATATTGTTGTGTTTTTATTTCATATATTCGTTGAGAAAGGCCTTCGGCTGCAGAGACCTGTCAAAAAGCAGAGGATAATCCGTGCGTCCCTTCACGGGCCAGACGTTCTTCCAGGAATCGTCGTCGCTTATTCCCCATGCAGTGACCCTGGTGATCTTGTCAGAATGTTTCAGGAAGAGATCCATGAACATCTTCATTCTGGCATTCCATTTTGTGCTGACCTCTTCCGGAAGTCCGTCAGGATATGGATTAAGGGCCGCCCTGTACTCTTCCGTGTCACTGACGTTCGCACCTCGGTTGACAGTAGGAAGGGCGGACATGTCCCATTCTGTGATCATCACCTTGCAGCCTGTTCCAGCGAATGCAAGTATGCTTTCTTCGAACTGGTTCACATCCGGATAATCCATGCCCATGTGACCCTGCATTCCGATTGCATCTATCCTGAGACCTCTTGACTTGAGGTCGTTGATGAGTCTTACGTATGCGTCGCGACGTCCCGGAACATTCATTCCGTAGTCATTCAGATAAAGTTCCGCATCCGGATCCGCCTCGTGGGCATACTGGAAGGCTAGAGGGATGAACTCCTCGCCGAGAATCTCGTAGAACGGGCTTTTCCTGTATGAGCCGTCCTCCACGATGGCCTCGTTCACCACGTCCCAGCCATGCACGCGACCCTTGTAGCGGGTCACTATCGTGGTGATGTGATCCTTCATCCTCTGTTTGAGCACCTCAGGAGTCACATAATTGCCTTCGGAGTCGTATGCAAACCATTTTGCAAGCTGAGAGTGCCACACCAGACAGTGTCCGATGATGAACATCCCGTTGGCCTCGCCCAGGTCCACGAACTGGTCGGCAAGCTTGAAGTTGTACACATCCTCCTTAGGATGGATCATCTCTGATTTCATGCAGTTTTCTGCGACAATTGAGTTGAAGTGAGTCTTCAGCACTTCGCGTCCGGCCTTGTCCCATCCTGCGATCTCACCTGCATTTAGCGCCGCTCCAATCAGGAAATCCTCCTTGAATGCGTCCTTGAGTCCCGGCTGCGCCCACGCGCAGCCGCCCAGTACCGCCAGAACTATAATAAATATAAATCTTTTCATATATCCTTGATTATGAATTCTTTGCTCTTTCTTCAATTTCCTGGTTGATCTTGTCGATCACATCATCTTCAAGCTCATATCTGGAGATGATCCACATGGCCGCAAGAAGCAGGATTGCGGGAATCACGCAAACGAGCCAGCGTATGCCTTCCTGAGCAAGAGGAGTCTGAAGCTCAAGGTCGTTCATGAAATATGCCCCTGCTGCGTTGCCCACTGACATCATGGCGAATGCAGTGATGAAGAACAGGGCGATTACGCGCAGCGGCCTGTTGCGGAAGAACTCTGTCCAGAGGTCGCTGACCTTCACGTCCTTTGTGTCCTTCTCGTCCATGACCACACGCTCCCTGGTCTGCGAGAAGCAGAAGATCAGGAGTGCCAGACCGGTCAGGGCGAAGATCAGCATGGCATAGAACCATGCCTTAGGATCGGCTGGAAGGGTGCTGGACTGCTCCACTGCCTTATATCCTGTCCATGCAAGAACAAGACCCGGAACAACTCCTCCCAGGGCCATTCCGGCCTTGAAGAATATGCCTGTCAGTGCGTTCACTATGCCCGATATGCGTCGTCCGGAGGTATATTCTCCATAAGAGATGACCTCAGGCACAAGTGCCCACATATATCCTGTAGCCACGATGACGCCTGTCGACTTGATGAACTGAGCTATATATATAAGTACGATGTTCTCCTTCACGGTTCCCATGCGGCTGATGACATACATCATCGCCATTCCTATGATTGCCACTGACAGGAAGATGTAGAACATATTCTTCTTTCCCACCTTGCGCTTGATGGCAGGCACCATAGGCATGAATATGAATGACGGAAGTGAGCCCAGTCCCATGAAAAGGGCCATCTCGATGGTGTCGTGCCCCACTTTTCCTGTTGCGAGGGCAGCCACAAGGCATGGGATGCCGGCAGAGACTGCAAGACCTCCCACGTTTGCCATGAACATACGTGTCGACGTCAGCACGGTGATTTCATTGGTGTCACGGGTGAGCGATGAGTTCAGGGCTCCGTAAGGCACGTTGATGAGGGTGTACAGCATGGACATTCCCACGTATGTCACATATGCGTACAGAAGCGAGCCTGAAAAGCCGTTCCAGAAGCAGAGGATTGCAAGTCCGGTCAATGGAATGCCGCCTAGAACGAGATAAGAACGGTATTTTCCCCACTTAGGATTATGTTTGTCGACGAAGGTTCCCACCAGCGGATCCCAGATCACATCTATGACCCGCACCACAAGGAACATGACTGCAGCGGCAGCCGGGTCGAGTCCGAAGATGTTGGTGTAGAAGAACAGCAGATACATGCTGACTGTCTGGTAGATGAGGTTCTGGGCAAGGTCACCTGAGCCGAATCCGATTCTCTGAAGCCACGAGAGCTTGTAGAATCCTTTTGCTTGATTTGTGTTGTCTGTCTGTGACATGGTCATATGTTTTAGTTTCTCTTATTCTTTATAACCGCTTCTGCGACACGTCTTCCAAGTGTCTTCTTGTCGAGCGGATGGATGTCGTTCCATTCTCCGAGGTCGCTGTTAGGAATCAGGACAGCTCCTTCCGTAGAGACAGCTGCCTTTGCCTGCTGCTCACGCATCTGAGCCCATGCAGCCCGTCCTCCCTTGTCGGAAGGGTGAAGGAAGTCAGCCAGTTCCACAATATAGAATGGAAGCTCCGGGTCCTGGAACTTCTCCCTCCAGTCGGCCATCATAAGGGTAAGAAGGCGTGCATACTCATGGCGTCGGTCCACATTGGATTCTCCCTGATACCATAGCACTCCACTGAAACTCAATCCCCTCAAAGGAGATATCATAGCATTGTAGAGACATATTGGCTTGTAGCAGAAGAACATCATCGAAGGAGACTTCGGCATAGGGGATCCCTGCATATATTTCCATTCTCCCTCAAGGCTCACCTCGCCGCCGTCACCCACTATCTTATATGGCTTTTCCTTGACGAATGATGGCTGGCCTCCGTTGCTTATCACTCTGACAGTCACGCAGTTCCTGCCTTCCTTCAGAACCCCCGCCGGTATACTGTATATTCTCGGGGGATACTGATATGTGGTGTTGCCCACGAAATGTCCGTTCACATATGCGGAATCGGC
>CAZMNZ010000079.1:0-9792 GCA_964567765.1 uncultured Muribaculaceae bacterium | reverse complement strand
CGGGAAAGGCCGATTTCATAGTAAGGGAAGCCATGGACAACGATTATTTCGTTCTGAATTCCGATGTCAGATACAGAGCGGAGAATCTCAATCTCACAGCCGGAATAAATCTCTCAAGGTATGACGGTGACCACATAGGAAAAGTCCTCTGGTGCGATGTCTTGGGCGACGGATATGACTATGATTCCCACGACTGGTACCTGAACAACGGTCTCAAGCATGAGGCTAATGCCTTTGTCCGTGCGGAATACACCCCTCTGTCATGGCTGACTGCCTATGCGGATGTGCAGTACAGGGGAGTGCGGCTCGATATGACCGGCCCTGAGGATGATCAGATTCCTTTGGATTATTCGACTCAGTGGCAGTTCGTCAACCCTCGTGCCGGAGTCTCGTTTCACTGGAATCCACGACACAAGGCCTATGTGTCGGCGGCTCTGGGACATCGCGAGCCGGGTCGAAGCGACATCAAGGAGAACATCAAGAATGCCTATGTGGCTTCGCAGGCCGGTGTGGAGGGTGAAGGCGTTTCTCTGAGACCTGAGAAGATGCTTGACATCGAAGCGGGATATACATATATGACCGATGATCTTTCCGTCAGTGCGACCATATATATGATGGAATACTGGGATATGCTTCTTGAAACCGGAAAACTCAGTAATGTGGGATATGCCATCAAGGAGAATGTGGACAGGAGCTGGAGAAGGGGAGTGGAACTTGCAGCGGGATGGGAGCCGCTGGACTGGCTCCGCGCAGATGCCAACCTGAGTCTGAGCATGAATCAGATAAAGAATTATGTGGAATATGTGCAGAATGTGGATGATGACTGGAACATGACAGGGCGGACGACGGAAATGAAATATGGCCGCACCACCATGCTCATGTCTCCATCTGTGACCGGTATGGCCCGTCTGGCATTCAGCCCATGGCGCGGAACGGCATCCAATTCGTTGAAGACCACTACATTGGCAATTGACGGAAAGTATGTGGGAAAACAGTATCTGGACAATACCATGACTGACTCACGCTCAGTTCCGGCCTATTTCGTATCCAACCTTTCTCTGTCTCATGATTTCAGATTATCGGGTAGGTCTGAGCATAAGGATGAGAGATGTTCGCTGCTGAGTCTTTCCCTCCATGTCACCAATCTGTTCAACAATATGTACTACGCAGACGGTTGGTGCTGGAAGAATGTGATGGAATCCGACGGTACGGTCGTGGATGGGATAGGCATATATCCTCAGGCACCTGTGAACTTCATGTTCAAGGTGGGATATTCGTTCTGATGTGCTTTGTAAGAGTCCGGCCTTATGACAGAGGCTTTCTGCTGAGGCTGTTCAGATCCACTTTGTGAAACTTATATCCGAGTCGGCGCAGCTGTATGGCGGCGCCGATTCTGTACATGACCTTGACAGTCCTTGCAAAGATATGGAACGCCTTGATTGTCTGGTGTTCGATCTGCTCGTGCCTGATGAAATCGATGGCATTCTGAGCGCAGCAGAGCATTATGTTCATGAGCTGCTTTGCCTCGACAGAATCCAGGGAAAGTCCCAGGATATTCCGGACGATGTACTCGTCCATGTCGTCAAAGCCTCTCGGACCATGGAGGCTTTCGTATTTTGCGTTATGGTACCTGCCCCAGTCCTCGTCCCACCATTTTGCAACGGCCATTCCGGCATAACCTGCACATGCTGTTGCGAATTCTGGGTAACTGTTCACTTCCGGCAGAGCTTCTGCAATATATTCAGGAGCCCATTCCTTCCATTTCTGGTCGATGTCTTCCGAACTGAGCAGTTCCTTGTCCAGCATTCCGAGACTTGTGCATGTTCTGAGCAGCTCCTGAAGGAGGTTTGATTCGTATGTGTCGTAGTACTGTGTATTCTCTTCCATGGTCAGATAATTTCAAGTTTCTATTTAGGCCTTTAAAAAAGCTCGCATCAGCGCCTGCGGCCAGCCCCGACCGTCGGGAGTGGGCTGCGTTCCCCTGAAAGGGGATGTCACAAAGTGACAGGGGTTGAAAAGCCTTTAAAAAAGCTCGCATCACTGCGAGCTTTTTCGGTTAGTTAGTAGTGTAGTGTATTCCCTAATTGGGATGATTAATTATTAGTGGTTAGAAACGTCTTAATGACATAAAATCGTTATGTCGAATGCAAATTTATGTAAAAAATTGTTACTTCCAAATAAAATGGAGTTAAAATTCCTTATTTTTCTTCATTGAGAAGGTGGGGCCTTAGGATTCTGGTTCTTTCGATGGCCTGTTCGTCCTGCCATTCCCTGATAAGTTTGGGATTTCCGCTGAGCAGGACATCCGGAACTCTCCATCCGTTGAATTCAGCCGGTCTTGTGTAGATAGGTGGTGAAACCAGTCCGTCCTGAAAACTGTCGCTCAGAGCAGATGTCTCATCGCTGATGGCACCGGGAATAAGTCTGATTATCGAGTCTGCCAGAATTGCAGCCGGAAGTTCTCCACCGCTGAGGACGTAGTCTCCGCATGAAATCTCGCGGGTGATCAGGTGCTCCCTGATGCGGTGGTCAATTCCCTTGTAGTGGCCGCAGAGGATGATGATGTTCTCCTTGAGGGAGAGTTCGTTGGAGATGTTCTGATTCAGGATCTCCCCATCCGGTGACATATATATGACCTCGTCATAATCTCTTTCTGATTTCAGCTCCTGGATCATATTATATACCGGCTCAAGCATCAGCACCATTCCGGCGTCGCCGCCGTAACTGTAGTCATCCACCTGCTGTCTCGGTCCTTTGCCGAATTTGCGGAGGTTGTGGACGTGGATCTCCACCAGTCCTTTGCTGATTGCACGACCTACGATAGAGTGGCTTAACGGACTCTCCAGAAGTTCCGGAACAACTGTCAGAATGTCTATTCTCATACTTAAATTCTTCAAATGGTTGTATCTGGCTGCAAAAATAGCATTTTGATGTGAGTTTTACTAAAATAAATGGTATATTTGCGAGTTGTATTTTTATAAACCAATAACTACGTTATTATGACTGAACAGATTATCCCTGATGTGGAACTTGCATCAGATGTAGCAGTGGCTGAGACTGTTGAAATGACAGAACCGGCAGTAAATTATTCCGAGAAGACTCTTGCAGAACTCATCAAACTGTTTGAAGAACTTGCCGGCAATGAGGATAGAATGAAGATGTCCAAGGATGCTGAGGCCATCAAGTCAGCATTCTATAAGAGACTCCAGAGGGAGAAGGCAGAGGCTGGTCTTGTTGTCGAGCAGGTTGTGGAACTTGAGAACGAAGAGCCTGAGGTGGAGGACAAGGAGGAAGATACAGTGAGTGAGAATCCGTTTGCGGAAATTGAAAGAGGATTCAAGGAACTGTATAATTCATACAAGAAGGAGCGTGCCGAATACAACAGGCAGCTCGAAAAGGAGCGTGAGCAGAATCTGGCGCTCAAGGAGGCCATAATAGTGGATCTGAAGCTTCTGCTTGAGAAGCAGGAGGATGTGAATGCCACATTCCCTGAGTTTCGCGAGATTCAGAACCGATGGAGGGCGGTCGGACCTGTCCCTGCTCAGAATTACAGGAATCTGAACGAGACATATCAGCTCTATGTCGAGCAGTTCTACGATATGGTCAAGATCAACCGTGAACTTCGTGACCTGGATTTCAAGAAGAATCTGGAGGCAAAGGAGGAGTTCTGCGCTCTTGCCGAGAAACTTGCTGAGGATGAGAATGTCATCGAGGCATTCCGTGAACTTCAGAAGCTTCACGAGCAGTGGAAGGAGTACGGTCCTGTTGCCAAGGAGTTCAGGGAGCAGATCTGGGAACGCTTCAAGGCGGCTACCGCTGTCGTAAATAAGAGATATCAGGCTCATTTCGAGGGACTCAAGGAACAGCACGCGGAGAATCTCGCCAAGAAGACAGTTCTATGTGAGAAAGTGGAAGAGATTGCCCAGAGGGAGGTGACGGACTCCAATCAGTGGAATGCTTTCTCAAAGGAGATAGAAGACATCCAGAAGGAGTGGAAGACCATCGGCTTCGCTTCCAAGAAGGAGAACCAGAAGGTATATGACCGTTTCCGTGCAGCATGCGACAGGTTCTTCGGACGCAAGCGCGAGTTCTATACGGAATATAAGGACAGCATCAATGCCAATCTTTCGAAGAAGATCGCGATCTGCGAGCAGGCTGAAGCCTTGAAGACAAGTACCGACTGGAAGAAGACCACAGAGCAGCTTATTGAACTCCAGAAGCAGTGGAAGGAAATAGGAGCGGTTCCTCGCAAGAGATCGGAACAGCTTTGGAAGCGTTTCCGTGCTGCATGTGATGAGTTCTTTGCGGAGAGAGACAAGAATGCCAAGCCTGAGAATGATTTCTATGGAAACCTCAAGGCAAAGCAGCACCTTATCGAGGAGATCAAGGCTTATGAACTCAAGAACGATTCATCAGATGCCGAGGCTCTCAAGGCATTCCAGGCAAGATGGAATGAGATAGGATTTGTTCCGTTCAAGGAGAAGGACAATATCGCACAGGCATATAAGGCTGCTGTGGCAGAGAAGTTCCCACGTCAGGAACGTAGTGGACAGCGCAGGAATTCGCGTCCGGCAAGACCACAGCTCTCCGAGAAGGATCGTCTTATTCAGAAATATCATGCTCTGGAGCAGGACATCGTGACATATGAGAACAATATCGGTTTCTTCGCTATGTCAAAGAATGCGGAACCTCTCATCAGGCAGATGCAGGAGAGAATCGATGCAGCCAAGGCTGAACTCAACGCCCTTGCCGAGCAGGTGAAGGCTCTTAACGAATCAGAAAACAACTAATCATAATGAACAAAAACAATATCATTGGTTTTGTGCTGATAGGCGTGATCATGTTCGGATTCACGTGGTATCAGTCAAAGCAGTACGAAAAGCAGGCGGAGGCACAGGCACAGCTCGACTCCATTGCGTTTGTCGAGCAGATGGCCGCGATGGCCATGGATTCTGTCAAGAGGGCTGAAGGTGTAGCGGAAACTGAGTCGCAGGTTCAGGTCAGGACGCTTCCTATGTATAAGGACAGCATGCTGACTGAAGCAAGACTTGCTGAGGCTCAGATATATAAACTGTCGAATGACAAGGTTGAGATCGAGTTCACCACCCGCGGAGCACAGCCATATTCCGTGAAGATCAAGGACTACATGACTTATGATAGCACCGATCTTTATCTCATCAAGCCTGAGCAGAGCCAGTATGGAATAAGTATATATGCTGGCGAAAATATCAATACTAAGGATTTTGTGTTTCAGGTGGCAGAGCACAACGACAGTCTCCTCGTGATGCAGCTTCCGTTTGCTCAGGGCGGGTATATCCAGCAGGTCTATGCGCTTTCTGAGGGAAGCTATATGGTTCAGAACGAACTCTCGTTCGTTGGTATGGAGAATGTCATCCCTCGTAACGTGTCCATGCTCGACATTGACTGGAATGTTGTCATTCCACGACTGGAGAAGGGATACAAGAACGAGAAGCAGTATTCCAAGCTCGACTACTATTTCACTGGCGACAAGAAGTGCGAGGAGATCGGACGCGGAAAGGATGACAGCGAGCGTATAAGCGCTAAGATGAAGTGGTTCGCCTTCCAGCAGCAGTTCTTCTCTGCCATCATGACAGCGGGAGACGAGTTCGCCTCAGCAGACCTTTCTGTGAAGTATTTTGCAGAGGATGACCCTTCACACAACCTCATGGCATGCTCGGCAAGGCTTCGCTCTGATTTCCAGGGAGGCTCAGACCTGATTTCTATTCCTTATGAGTTCTATTTCGGTCCTAACGACTACAGGACTCTCAAGAGCTATGACCTTGCATATCAGACCATTGTGCCTCTTGGAGGATGGATGGTGGCTTGGTTCAGCCGTCTTGTGATCATCCCATGCTTCGACTTTCTCGGCAAGTTCATCAGCAACTATGGACTCGTCATCCTTCTGATGACCCTCCTTATCAAGCTGATCATTTCGCCGCTTACCATCAAGTCGTATAAGTCTTCTGCAAGAATGCAGGTTCTCAAGCCGGAGATCGACAAACTGAATGCAAAGTATCCTAACGAGAAGGATGCGATGAAGAAGCAGCAGGCTATGATGGAACTGTATCAGAAGGCCGGAATCAGTCCGATGGGTGGCTGTCTGCCTATGTTGCTGCAGATGCCTATCCTCTTTGCGATGTTCCGTTTCTTCCCTGCATCCATCGAGCTTCGTCAGCAGAAGTTCCTTTGGGCGGATGACCTCAGTGCATACGATTCCATCTGGGATTTCGGTGTGAACATTCCGCTTCTGGGAGACCATCTCTCGCTCTTTGCCCTTCTGATGGCTGCTTCGATGTTCATCTATTCAAAGATGACTTCTAGCCAGATGTCGGACGATCCTAACATGGCCGGAATGAAGTTCATGAGCGTGTGGCTCATGCCTATCATGATGTTCTTCATCTGTAACAACCTTTCCAGCGGTCTCAGTTACTACTATCTCCTTTCAAACATCATCACGATGGGTATGACCTGGTACATCCGCAAGTTCGTCGTGACAGAGGACAAGGTGCGTGCAGAGATGATGCTCCGTGCCAAGCAGCCTAAGAAGAAGTCAAAGTGGCAGCAGAGGCTGGAGGAGGCGCAGAAGATGCAGGAGCAGATGAGAAAGCAGCAGGGTAGATGATTGCAGAAACAATTAATAAGTTACATTCGGAACTGCCGGCGGCCGTAAGGTTGGTGGCAGTTTCTAAATTTCATCCGTTTGAGGCAATCGAGGAGGCTTATCAGGCCGGGCAGAGGGTCTTTGCTGAGAGCCGTCCGCAGGAACTTGCTGCTAAGGTCCGCAGGCTCGAAGAGATTCGTGTCGAGAGGGGGGAATCTGGCTACATGGCTGATATGGAGTGGCATTTCATCGGACATCTCCAGACCAATAAACTGAAGATGGTTCTTCCGTATGTGTCTTTGGTTCAGTCTGTGGACTCGCTGAGACTCCTTGATGCCATCAATTCCTGGGGAGCGGCAAACGGAAAGGTGATCCCTGTTCTTCTTGAACCACATGTGGCTGCTGAGGAAACCAAACAGGGGTTTTCTCCGGATGAGATATCCCTAGTTCTTTCTTCTGCTTCAAAATATTCCAATATACGTTTTAAAGGCATAATGGGCATGGCAACCTTTACTGACGACGAGTCGGTGGTCCGCGCCGATTTCGCTTCACTTCGAGCAATTTTCGATTCAGCACGCTCGAATCATCCGGATCTGGCACCGGATTTCACAGAACTTTCTATAGGCATGTCTGACGACTATCCTCTTGCCATCGAATATGGCTCCACAATGGTCCGTATAGGCTCGATGATCTTTGGGGCACGTGTCTGATATCATCGTCGCAGAAAAATTGGTCAAATCTTCTGCGACGATCGTTATTGTTTGCTGCGGGATTGTTGGCTTTGGGAAAGGGAAAGTTCGCTGATCATGGCTTGGGCTACTGCGCGTGAGGCGCCGGAGCCTCCGAGGAGGGAACGTATCTCGGCGTATTCTGCCAGCATCTTCTCACGGCGTACAGGGTTTTCGATAAGATCGCGTATTTCTGTCACGAGGTCATCCGCATTGCAGCCGTCCTGGATGAACTCCTTGAATGCCAGACGGTCCACGATCAGGTTTCCCAGACTTATGTACTTGACTTTGATTATCCTTTTGGCCAGCCAGTAGGTGAGGGGATTGGTTATGTAGCCGACTACCTGCGGGGTATTGAACAAGGCTGTTTCCAGGGATGCGGTTCCGGAGTTGATGACACCTGCTTCTGCATGACGGATGATTGACTGGGTCTCGCCGAACAGGATTCTGACATATTCCCTGTTCTCTTCGTTCAGCCATGCCGAGTAGTCCTCAATGCTCCTGGCTGGAGCGCCTGCTATGAGAAACTGATAGCCCGAGTATACAGGCAGTGCGTGCATCTTTGCGGCAAATTCCGTCAGTACCGGCATCATTGTGCTTATCTCCGGCTTTCTTGAACCTGCCAGCATCGCTATTATCGGCTTGTCTTCCAGAGAGTTGCGCTTCAAGAATTCTTCACGCGTCTCAAGCATGGCCCTAGCTCCGTCAACGGCATCCACGAGGGGATTGCCCTTATAGATATACTTCACTCCCTTTGCGTCGAAGTACGGCTTCTCGAAAGGGAATACTATGAAGAGACGGTCAACATATCTCTTTAGTTTGCGGATACGGCCCTCGCGTGAGGCCCAGACTTTCGGGGCTATGTAGTAGAAGACCTTGAAACCGGCCTTGTGGGCGAATTCGGCAATCTTGAAGTTGAAGCCCGGATAGTCAATCAGGATCACGACATCCGGATTCCAAGCGAGGATGTCCTTCTTGCAGAAATCCACATTCCTGAGCAGTCTGCCGGCCTTTGCCAGCACTTCCACGAATCCCATTACTGCTCCTTCCTTATAATGACGGACCAGGCCGGAGTATTCGTGACGTCCGGAGTGTGGAGGGCTTTGCAAAACCGTGCTACCCCTCTGGCCGCAGAGGGAGGGACCCAAGCTTGCTTGGGAGAGATTGTTTTGCAAAGCCCTCCACACTTCGGACATCTCATCCCCGCCCCAGAAACGGATGTCCGCCTGAGGGTCTTCTGCATATATGCCTTTCATCAGGTTGGAACCGTGAAGGTCTCCTGAGGCTTCTCCTGCTATGATGTAGTACTTCATCTTAAAACATTCGTCTGAGTCTCTCTGTCTCCACGTAGTCCGTGCAGTCGAGATTGTGTGCGACTACGCTTATATATCCGTCAGCCACAAGCCTGTGGTCTGCATTCTCCGGGTTGCGAGGATCGTCCTCAAAGTCGCCGACCATCATATACAGATCTTCGCCCTCTTCAAGAACCGGGTTTGAACTCTGGCCGAGCATTTCCGGTGTGATTCCGTATTTGGCGTAGTGCTGAAGATCCCATTCCTTGAACTCACGCACCCAGCGGCCCATGCCCTGAACTCCGACCCGTACTCCCTTGATCTCTTCAGCCGGGATGTTCGGGAAGTTCACGTTATAATATACTCCGTGCTTTGCCGGCCAGTCCTGCATCAGCCTGGAAAATATCTCTCCGAAATATTTAACTACGCCACTGAAATCAGCATCCGGGTGCAACGTGTCAAGAGATACTCCGATTGCCGGAATTCCGTTCAGAGCACCTTCCATCGCTGCTCCAAGAGTTCCGGAGTAGCATGAGGCGGTCGCAGCATTCGATCCGTGGTTGATTCCCGACACGACCACATCAGGAAAATTGTCCAGGAACATCGTGTTGAGTCCGAACTTCACGCAACTTGCCGGAGTTGCGTCCACATAGTGCCAGCCATCTCCAAGATCCTTGTGCGCAATCTGCTTGAATCCCAGCGAAACCGCCATGGACATGCCTGACTGATGGTGCTTCGGCGCGATCACGGTGACTTCTCCGAACTGTTTCATTATTTCTGCCAGAACCTTGATTCCCTTGGCCTGGTATCCGTCGTCGTTGGTTATAAGTATCCGCATATATACTTCTGTTTATAATCTCGGCAAAGTTAAAAAAATATTTGACTAAAATGTGTAGACCTGCTCCATTTGCCGCAGGTCTGTAGAAGTAAGTCGGTGATTGTTAGTTATATAGATGAAATTGGTTGCGTTATATGATATTTATTGTTTTAAAACGGATAAAATATCAATATTTTTTCTAAATTTGCAGCGCATTTCGTGAAACGAGGTTTCACAAATAAGATTTAGGCATAAAGTATTACATTTAAATAGTAGTAAAACAATGATTAAAGTAGGTATTAACGGTTTCGGCCGTATCGGACGCATGGTTTT
>CAZMNZ010000078.1:0-9850 GCA_964567765.1 uncultured Muribaculaceae bacterium | reverse complement strand
GCGCAATCAAAGAGGGATTGGACGAAAGGAAGCTTGAGAAGGAGAAAGAGGCTCCTGAGCAGACAGAGGAGAAGCCAGCAGGCAAGAAGCTCCGTGCCCGCAAAGGCGCTAAGCCAGCAGAGGAGGTTGTAGAGGCTCCGGCTGAAACTCCAGCAGAGTAATTTAGTGTAACCTTTAACATCTATCGAAAATGGAGATTAAAGCAGCAGAAGTTGCAAAACTTCGTCAGATGACAGGCGCTGGTATGATGGACTGCAAGAAGGCTCTCGTTGAAGCTGAGGGTGACTTCGAGCGCGCAAAGGAAATCATCCGCGAGAAGGGTAAGCTCGTAGCAGCAAAGCGTGCTGACCGCGAGACTTCAGAAGGTGCGGCTATCGCTAAGGTAAACGGCACAAAGGCTATCGTTGTCGCTCTCGGTTGCGAGACTGACTTCGTTGCTAAGAATGCTGAGTTTCAGGCACTTGCTGAGGCAATCGCAGAGGCGGCTATCGCTAACTTCCCGGCAGACAAGGAGGCTCTCATGGCCTGCACACTTGCTGACGGAAGAACTGTTGAGGCTGCGGTTACAGAGCAGACCGGTAAGACTGGTGAGAAGCACAGCATCGTAGGATACGAGACTGTCGAGGCACCATACATCTCATCATACATCCATAAGATCAACGGCAAGCTCGCAGCTATCGTTGGTTTCAACAAGGCTTTCGACGAGTCTGTTGCCAAGGGTGTTGCAATGCAGGTGGCTTCAATGAACCCTGTAGCTGTTTCAGCTGAGTCAGTACCTCAGAACGTCATCGACACAGAACTCAGGACAGCAACCGAGAAGACAAAGGAAGAGCTCGTTCAGAAGGCTGTAGATGCAGCTCTCACAAAGGCAGGAATCAACCCTGCACACGTGGACAGCGAGGCTCACATCGAGTCTAACCAGGCTAAGGGATGGATCACAGCTGAGCAGGCTGAGCAGGCTCGCGAGATCATCAAGACCGTTTCTGCAGAGAAGGCAGCTAACCTTCCTGAGCAGATGGTTGCCAACATCGCTAAGGGTCGTCTCCAGAAGTTCTTCAAGGAGCAGACTCTTGAGGAGCAGGGCTACCAGATGGGCGACGGCAAGACAGCGGTCAAGGATGTCGTCAAGGCAGCTGACGCTGAGGCCAAGATCCTCTCATTCAAGAGAATCTCACTCGCTGACTAATTCAATTGGCTTTGCCCGATCAATAGAAAGCCGTCGGATTTTTCCGGCGGCTTTTTGTTGGCGGCTTTTCTCGTCCGGGAATACGGCCTTTTCTCCGGATAGCCCCGGCAAATTTCACTTCTCGTCCGGGAATCCAGCCATTTCCCCGGATAGCCCAGGCAAATTTCGCCTTTCGTCCGGGAATACGGCCATTATTCCGGAGAAGTCGGGAATGCGAAACGCCTTTGCATGACATTAGGGATTACAGCCTCGGCAATGCTGGGGTTGTGATTCCTGTTTTCTTCCGGCACTCTGACTGACGGAAAAGATGACGGATTTGGCCTCCGTTTTGTATCTGCGCGTTCATGAAAAGTGCAGTGTATATGAAACGGCTGATTGCGGCATCGCTGATGATGCTTTCCGTCGCCCTTTACGGACAGCGGACGGGGAATCTGCCCAGGGAGCAGATTACATTGGAGGAGTGTCTGGATATGGCCAGAGACAACTATCCTCAGATCAGGGAACTGGACCTCATAGAGCGTTCGCGCCAGTATGAACTGGCCGGCATATCCCTCGGATGGGTACCGCGTGTGTCGTTGTCAGGAAAGGCGGGATGGCAGTCTGAAGTGGTGGAACTGCCGTTCGAGATACCGGGATATTCGTTCGATATTCCTCATTACCAGTATTCGGTCGCGGCAGAGATATCCCAGCAGATATGGGACGGAGGGGCTTCACATGCGCGCAAGGACATTGTGAAGGCCGATGCTGCGGTGCGCAAGCAGGTGGAGGACATAGAGAGCCAGATAGCCATGCTTGAAGCCAGGATCGCCGCCCTGGAAGAGTCTCTTGTGAGAGGCAACAGTTCCGTGAGGGCGGAGGTGGACACCTATCTCGCACAGGAAAAGCAGTTGTATGACCAGTTGGGCAAATGCCGGATAAGTTCGCCTATAGACGGCACGGTGCTGACCAGATATGTCAGCGAAGGGGAGTCGGTGACAGTCGGAAAGCCTGTCTTCAAGATCGCCGACATGTCTCACATGTATGTGCAGGCATATTTCACCACCGACCAACTCTCTGAACTCAAACTTGGAGAGAAGGTGACGGTCATTCCTGACGACGGCAGCGGGACACCTCCTGAATTCGAGGGAACCGTGACCTGGATATCCGACAGGTCGGAATTCACGCCCAAGAACATACAGACACGTAACGAAAGGGCCGACCTGGTCTATGCCGTCAGGATTTCGCTTCCGGCAGAGAGAGCCTTCCGTATAGGAATGTATGCATATGTGGTATTATGAGCGGAGCGATAGACATAAGAGGACTGGGAAAGCGATATGGGAAGGTGACCGCTCTCGACGGGGTCTCCCTCACGGTCTCGGAAGGGGAACTCTTCGGACTCATAGGGCCTGACGGAGCAGGAAAGACCTCCCTCATGCGTATTCTGGCCACACTGACGCTGCCAGACCGGGGCGAGGCCGAAGTGGATGGCCTGGATGTGGTGAAGGATTATATGCTCCTTCGTGAGAGGATAGGGTATATGCCCGGACGCTTCGCACTGTACCAGGACCTGAGCGTGGAGGAAAACCTGGGCTTCTATGCTTCGCTGTTCGGAACGACCATAGAGGATAACTATCAGGTCATCAAGGAAATATATTCGCAGTTGGAGCCGTTCCGTGACCGTCGGGCAGGTCAACTCTCCGGCGGAATGAAGCAGAAACTCGCTCTCTGCTGCGCTCTGGTCCACAAGCCTAAGGTGCTGATCCTCGATGAGCCGACCACCGGAGTGGATGCCGTAAGCCGCAAGGAGTTCTGGAACATATTGAAGCGCATCCGGACATCAGGGGTCACCGTACTGGTCTCCACACCTTATATGGACGAGGCCGGCCAGTGTGACCGTGTGGCCCTGCTCTCCGAGGGACGGGTGCTTGAAGTCGGGACTCCTTCCGAAATCGCATCCGGATATTCGGGCCGTCTTTACGGAGTCAGCGGAGTGCCGATGTTCCGCCTTCTGATTTTTCTCAGGACCATTGACGGAGTCCAGAGTTGCCATCCTTTCGGAAACTGCCATCATCTGGCTGTGGAGGATGGAGGTCCCGATGCCGCGACTGTGGAGGAAGCCGCCTGCAGGGCAGGGTTCACCGATGTATCGGTCAGGGAGATACACCCCGGAATAGAAGACTGTTTCATGAAACTTTCGATATGAACGGAATAATGATAGATGTAAAGGGGCTTACCAAGCGTTTCGGTTCGTTCACCGCCGTGGACGACATCTCCTTCGAGGTTCATCAGGGCGAGATATTCGGTTTTCTTGGTGCCAACGGAGCCGGCAAGACGACGGCCATGCGCATTCTGTGCGGACTCAGCCTCCCGACTGAAGGCCATGCCACTGTGGCGGGCTTCGATGTATCGCGTCAGCAGGACAGCATAAAGAAGAACATAGGATATATGAGCCAGAAGTTCTCATTATATACGGACCTGAAGGTGTGGGAGAATATCCGTCTTTTCGGAGGAATATACGGACTTGGGAGAAAGGAAATAGCCCTCAAGACCGGCAGGATGCTTGAAAGACTTGAAATGGAGGGACTCAGGAATGCCTTTGTGAAGGAACTTCCTTCCGGCTGGAGGCAGAAACTCGCCTTCGGCATATCCATGATACACGATCCTTCCGTACTTTTCCTCGACGAACCGACCGGAGGTGTGGACCCGCGGACCAGACGGCGTTTCTGGGAGATGATCTGCGAGGAAGCGGCCGGAGGTGTCACTGTCTTTGCCACAACACACTATATGGACGAGGCGGAATACTGCGACAGGGTGTCTGTGATGGTGGACGGCAGGATAGTGGCCCTGGACAGTCCGCAGGCCCTTGTCAGTGAGTCCGGATCGGAGGACATGGACGGCGTATTCAGAAAGATGGCGTCAAAAGCGGTAAGGACATGAAACCTGTTGCGGCATTCATCCTGAAGGAGTTCAGACACATCTTCCGTGATCCCAGGACAATGCTGGTGGTGCTGGTGATGCCTCTGGTGCAGATAATCCTGTTCGGCTATGCACTCAGCACGGATATACGGCATGCAGGTGTGGATGTTGTCGGCGATATGGACGACCCTGTGGTGAGGGGCATTGTGAACAGGGTGGCCAATAATCCTTCCTTCGAGGTCGGAGAGATCCTCCCGTCCATGACTCAGGCAGGCGAACGGCTCAGAAACGGCAGGGCGGGCATAATCCTCTGTTTCGGAGACGGTTTCGACAGGTCGCTTTCCTCTGAAGAAGGCGGGAGCATACAGATTGTCGCGGACGGTTCCGACCCCAATACGGCGGTGATGACGGTGGGGATACTGAAAGGAGTGCTTCAGGAGGCCATGGGCCAGGATATGAACCAGGCGGGAGTGATGCTGTTCTACAATCCGGCCATGTATTCCTCATTTAATTTCGTTCCGGGTGTGATGGGTCTGATATTCATGCTCATATGCACCATGATGACGTCAGTCTCCATAGTCAGGGAAAAGGAAACGGGAACCATGGAGCCGGTGCTTGTGTCTCCGATGAAGCCGTTCGGGATAATAGTCAGCAAACTCACCCCATATCTTTTCCTCTCTCTGGTGAACTTCGCCTCCGTCCTGCTTCTTTCGTGCTTCGTGATGGGAGTCCCGTTGAGGGGCAGCCTGATGCTGCTGACCCTGGTCACCGTCCTCTTCATAATGGTCTCCCTTGCTCTCGGTCTTCTCATATCGGAAGCCGCTTCCAGCCAGCAGACCGCCCTGCTTCTGTGCGGACTGGGACTGATGATGCCTTCGATGATGCTGTCGGGACTGATATTTCCTTGTGAAAGCATGCCGCCTGTCCTTCAGGCTGTGTCGGACATACTTCCTGTGAAATGGTATATAATAATGGTAAAGAAGATCATGATCCAGGGCAGCGGGCCGGGTGACATGATCGTGGAGTTCTCCGTCCTTGCAGGAATGATGGTGTTCCTGATGGCGGTCAGTGTAAAGTGTTTCAGAAAAAGATTGTAGCCATGTGGACATATCTTATAGAAAAGGAGTTCAGACAGTTCATGCGTGACCCCGGCCTTCCGAGAATGGTGATAATGTTCCCGCTTCTGATGATTTTCGTGTTCCCGTTCGTGATGAGCATGGAGATAAGGAACATAAGTCTCGTCGTGGTGGACTCCGACCGTTCGCGCGCCTCTTCCGCACTGGTGGAGACCTGCACGTCTTCGGGATATTTCACCCTTATAGAAGTGACTGACGATCCTGCTGCAGCGCAGGAGATGATGGATTCGGGCAAGGCGGATGCGATACTTACCATAGGCTCCGGTCTGGATGAGGCTCTCCAGGCAGGGGAGGACCTGCCGGTCGGGATCAAGGTCAATGCGGTGAACTCCACAAAGGGCAGCCTCGGCGCACAGTATCTCACCGCATGCCTCGGACTTTTCAGGCAGAACGAGGCTGTGCTTTCGGGAAACGGCTCTCAGAGCGCTCCCGTGGCGGAAATCACGGAGCACTATCTCTACAATCCGTACCTCGACTACAAGGTCTTCATGGTTCCGGCGCTCATTGTCGTGGCCGTCACCATGATGTGCGGCTTCATGCCCGCACTGAACATAGTGCGCGAAAAGGAAGCGGGGACCATAGAGCAGATCAATGTGACTCCTGTAAGGAAGTCCACCTTCATCCTCTGCAAGATGGCTCCATATGTCGTGGTGGCCTATTTCATGCTGTTCGTGTGCTTGCTGCTGGCGTGGTTTGTGTTCGGTTTCGTGTGCAGGGGAAGCATACTGCTGCTTTGTCTGTTCACCCTGCTGCAGATAATAGCCGTGTCCGGTCTAGGGCTTCTGATATCGAGTTACAGCGCCAATGCGCAGCAGGCCATGTTCGTGATATGGTTCTTCATGATGGTCTTCATGCTGATGAGCGGCATATTCACTCCTGTGGCTTCAATGCCGGACTGGGCGCGTACCGTCACCTACATCAACCCGATGATGTATTATGCCGACGCCATGCGCTGCATCTTCCTCAAGGGCTGCACTCTTTCGGACCTCTGGCCTGATGCCCTTGGCCTGACTGTCCTCGGAGCCGGCACTGTCTCCTGGGCCATCCTGAGTTACCGCAAGACCTCCTGACGGCTTATCGGAAAAGGGGAACTCAAGATTGTGATCACATTATAGGGAACCAGATGAAGACGGCGCAGTCCCAGAGGGCGTGTGAGATGATTATCGCTCCGAGCCTTTCGGGGAAGAACCGGTATGCAAGGCCCCAGACGAGTCCGGCCACCATGGCGGCCATGATGAGCATGAAGTTGAATTTGGACAGGTGGACAAGACTGTACACGAGTGTCGTCACTATGAAGCCGACGTTCGGATTCCATCGTGCAGAAAAGCGGTTCTGAATGAATCCTCGCCAGAAGATCTCCTCTGCCGGTCCGATGATCAGCAGCATCAGCAGGGTGAGCACGAGGGGATTCTCTCCCTCCTTCATTCCGTAGATCGAATCCACCTGCGGACGGGCGAAGTCAAAGAGCAGGGTGGAGAAGAACTCTCCAAGCCAGAACACTCCCCATAATGCCGCGGCCAGCGCGATCCCAAGAGCCACGTCACTGAACTTCAGGCGGACTTCCTTCCACCAACCGGGACGGGCCCATGTCGTGAAGATGGTCAGGGCTGCTCCCGAACATGTCATCATCATCCAGAAGTTTACGTGAGGTGCAGTCCACGGTGAGAACATTATTGTCCAAAGAACGGCTGCAAGAAGTACTCCTGCAGCCGGTTTCTTCAATGATTCCTTATGTGTCATGAGACTTAGATGACTTTGTCAAGAACGAGTGCAAGCGACAGCAGCGCCGAGAAGATCAGCTGGAGGTTCGCTGTCCTGACATCGAGGTCTGCTATGATTCCGGCGCCACCCTTGACGGATTTCATCATGGTGCGGCTGCAACCCAAAGCGACAGGGAGAGTCAGAAATACGATTATCGTGCTGAGCGGCATGAGGCCTGCAATCGAGCACACTGCAATCCATGCGAACGGGAAGAGCACCTCGAATGAATACAGCCATGCTGAAGCCTTCGTTCCCAGGCTCATGGCCATTGTTTTTATCTGAGCCACATTGTCTGAGACAATGTCGCGTGTGTTGTTGGAATGAAGGATTCCGTCTGTGATGAGTCCCACAGGAACAGCGATCCAAAGTACGTTCCAGTCTATTGCTCCGGTGACTGCAAATGAGGTTCCAAGTGTAGGAAGAACCGCGAATGTCAGGAGAATATCCAGGTCTCCGAGGGCGTTATACTTCAGGACAGGATAAAGCACAGTGAGAGCGGCTCCGGCGATTCCGATCCACAGCAGTTCCAGACCGGTAAGCGCGACCAGCCCCAGTCCTCCTGCCACACCTGCAGCAAGCACGACGAGTGCGAAGTTCCTGATTTCCTTTGGAGTGAAGAGCCCAGAAGGAATGCTGCTTCCGCCGGGTGCCGGTTCGCGGTCCACCTTCTTGACGAAGTCGTGGTAGTCGCTCCAGAGATTGCCGGCAATGTGGAAGACCACCATGTTGACAAGAGTCCATACTCCCAGTCCCCAGTGTATTTCTCCGTTAGTCCAATAGAGGTAAGCCAGTGTAACGATGATAGGCATTGCCGATGCAGGGAAGGACCACGGTCTCACTGCAATAATCCAGTCTTTGAGTTGATGTCTGCTCATATTTGTTGGTCAGTTAGTCATTTTCACCCGCAAATATAATTTTTTATGCCGGATCCCGTGCAATTCCCCAAAGAAATTACTCGCGATACCCACCAAAAAGCCAGTGCTCCCTTGACCGCAGGCCTGCGGATGTCAACTGAGGTAGCCCGCACCATCAATCCGATTTTATGCAGGGTCTGCATCAAGATGGCTCTGATGGTGATCCTGACCGGAAGTGTAAATCAGCGAAGCACCGACAGGCAGAGTTTTGCCCGAAACTCTGCCTGTCGGTCCTCGAAAACGGGCAAAACAAGCAGTTTCAACCACCGTCAGGCGCAGAATCGGCCAAAACTCTGCCTGTCGGGTCATACGATTGACCAAGTCCTGTGCTGGGCGACTCTGCAGGAATGGTTACTGCAGGACTTCTGGAATTTACGAAATGTCATCCATATTACACTCAGCAACTTGCTTCTATGGTGTGGGAGTCGGTTGTATATAGAGGGATGAATTCAGACTCGGTAATAAAGTATTCTATTGAGAGCGTAATGCGTACTCATGACCTTGATTACGAGAGGATGTGGATGTCTGTCAATAAAACAGATAGAAGGGTACTCCGAATCATAAGCAAGGGAATGCCACTTTATGAGGATAAGAGGATGCCGAGCAGTACAATATATAGTTCAACAAAAAAACTGTTGAAAAAGGGCCTCCTGATCAAGCAGGAAAACTATGAGGTAGAAGACCCATTCTTCCAGAAATGGATTAACATTCAGAATTCATAAAGATCATGCCCACCCGATTCACATCGGAAGGCCACCGTAATTCTAACCTGACATTTGGAATCCATTGGTGGTAAAAGTATGTGTGCTATCATATAAAACTTGTACAATATAAAAATTGTATATATCTTTGTCAAAAATGTTGGCGTTTATGACTTTTGAAGATATTACAGGGGATGGAAAATTATGGGCAGTGCGGTATGATGGTGATCCGGATAATGTGCTGGCAGTGATATTTGAAAGATGGAATGACCAAGACTGGTTGAGGGGGTTCTTTGTGGCGAATTCCAGCGATTTGTCAAGCTATTTCAAAATAACGAATCTGAATCAGGCCATATATGATACGATTTCAGATGCACAGGACTTAGAATGTGTAATATTGGATTCTATAGATTCAGATGAACTGGACTCATTATTCAAGCCTTTAGATAATTTGAGGGCTGCAGAAGTTCTTCTAGGTAAGGAAAAGGCCAAAGGCAACAGGATTTCCAGGCACGATTCGTGGCTGCGGCTATATGCAATAAGGTTTCAGCAGAATTCTTATCTGGTGACTGGCGGAGCAATCAAGCTGACGCGTACGATGCAGGAGCGTGAACATACTCTTGAAGAATTACGCAAGCTAGAGAACGTAAGGAATTTTCTTATAGCTGAAGGGGCATATGACATTGATGGATTTTATGATTTAGTACAAAATAAATTATGAAGACAATAGATATCTTGAATAAGTATAAAAGTGATACCTCCAGCAGATGGCGTGAAGAGGCAGAGTATCGCAGAAGAAATGCCAGATGGCTCAGGTATTCCGCCATGATAGCTCTTCAGGTCAGGGAGAGAATGTCTCGGATCGGAATGACTCAGGTTGTTCTGGCAGAAAAGCTTGGATGTACCCAGCAGCATATATCAATGCTCCTGAAAGGTAAAAACAACCTGACGCTTGAGACCATTGCCAAACTGGAGGAAGCTCTTGACTTTGACATTATAGGTACGGCACTCATACCAGTTGATGGGTATGCTCAGAATGTTCCTCAATCTCCTCGTGCCTACCTCAGCGAGCCGGACCAGGCCCCGTACGGCAAAAGGAAATAAAGATAGTGGCCTCCCGATTCACATCGGAAGGCCACCGCAATTCTAACCTAAAACTTAACCTATGAAAAAACTATTCGGTTAAGAGAATTTGCGAATACCGTGCCAAAGATTTCTCGACTTCGCTCGAAATGACAGAAACTTCGCTCGAAATGA
>CAZMNZ010000077.1:0-9941 GCA_964567765.1 uncultured Muribaculaceae bacterium | reverse complement strand
TTGCAATGAAAACGGTTTCGTACTGTTTGATCATTTTGTTTGTAATTAATTGTTTAATAATAATTTGCGCCCATCTGCGAGAACAAAATTCCGCAAATGGGCTGCAAATATAGAAATAAATCTTTAATCATCAAAGCCTTTCCGGAAATTTCCGGACCGGCTTCCGTAGGCTACTCAGCCGTGGCAAGAGGCGAAGGAGTATTATATGCGCGAGCCGCAAGTTCCTTGTCGAGCATATACATACCATATTTATTGCCTTCAACCGCCTCGGCAGCCGCGATCATGTCGCGTGCCGACTCCTCTTCCTCGACCTGCTCGTCGATGAACCAGTTCAGACGGCTGATCGAAGCATAGTCCTTGTCCTCGTTTGCAATGACTGCAAGGTTGTGGATCAGAGCAGTCACCTTCTTCTCGTGCTCAAGAGTCTGCTTGAACATGTCCAGAACAGAATCCCATGTAGAAGGAACAGCCTCGATCGGCAGAAGTTCCACCTTTGCGTCACAGGAATTGAGATAATTCATGAAGATGCGCGCATGGTCCTGCTCCTCCTTGAACTGGACGAAGAACCAGTTTGCAACTCCCTTATAACCTTTAGCCTCAGC
Source organism: uncultured Muribaculaceae bacterium (assembly GCA_964567765.1). Classification (GTDB taxonomy): domain Bacteria; phylum Bacteroidota; class Bacteroidia; order Bacteroidales; family UBA932; genus Cryptobacteroides. The sequence continues at coordinate 9,339 of CAZMNZ010000077.1, read as the reverse complement.
ATCGAGAGACATTGCAAGGTAAAGATATGCTGACCAGAGCTCGGCATTGACCTGAGCATTGATCGCCTGATGTAATTTTGTACTCAACATAATTTTATCCTCCAATTTTGATTTTAACGGTTGCTGCTTTGCAACAATCGTACTATTTCACAGGAATGCTGGCAAGAACAGCCTTAAGGAATTCCCAGCACTTCGCCACTGACGGGATGTTCGCACGTTCGTCAGGGCTGTGAGGGCTCATGAGTGTAGGTCCGCACGAAACCATGTCCCAGTGTGGATATGCACCGCTGAGGATGCCGCACTCAAGTCCAGCATGGATGGCCATCACTGCCGGCTCCTTTCCATAGAGGTCGTTATATACCTTCTTCATTGTAGCCAGAATTGCCGAATCCGGATTCGGAGCCCAGCCCGAATATCCGCCTGCAAATGAAGTCTGGATTCCGGCAAGGGCAAACACCGCCTCAAACTTCTGAGCAAGAGCCTCTTTTGCTGTATCGACAGAACTTCTCATGAGTGTCTTCACAGAGAACTCTCCACCTTCGATCTTCACCATCGCGAGGTTGTTAGAAGTCTCCACGAGACCCGGCATCTCGCTGCTCATGCGCTCCACTCCGTCAGGACATGCGATGATGGCACGCACAAATCTGAGGGCGTCAGCCTCCGGAACGTACTTGCACTCGTCACCGCTGCAGCAGCACTCGCCTTCCGCACACTCGTAAGGCTTGAAGATGAACTCCGAGTCTGGATCTGTGCCTGCATACTCTGCCTTGATTTCAGCAGCGACGCGGTCGAACACCTTCTGAGCGTCAGCAAGTTTCTCAGCAGGGACATATACCGTAGCGAATGCCTCACGAGGAATCGCATTGCGGAGAGTACCGCCTTCCAGGTCCAGAAGCTTCACGTCAGCCTCGGTCATGAGGGCGTAGAGGATGCGTGCAGCAAGTTTGTTGGCGTTACCTCTGTAGAGGATGATGTCCATACCTGAGTGGCCGCCCTTGAAACCCTTCACTGCAAGCGAGTAGCAGAGCCAGTTCTTATCATAGTCAGCAGGAACGTAGGTCGCAGTTGCAGATGCGTCCAGACCGCCGGCGCAGCCTACATAAAGTTCGCCTTCTGTCTCCGAGTCGAGATTGATGAGTATGTCTCCCTGGAGAAGGCCTGGCTTGAGGGCGTTGGCACCTGTCATTCCGGTCTCCTCATCCACAGTGATGAGAAGTTCCACAGGCCCGTGCTTGAGATCCTCAGACTCAAGGACAGCCATACCCATAGCCACACCAAGTCCGTTGTCAGCACCGAGAGTCGTACCCTTGGCCTTCACCCACTCACCGTCGATCCATGTCCGGATAGGATCCTTCTCAAAATCATGGACTGTATCGGCATTCTTCTGAGGAACCATATCGATATGTCCCTGAAGGATGACTCCCTTCATGTTCTCGCAGCCTGGAGTTGCAGGCTTGCGGATGACGATGTTTCCGATCTCGTCCTTGATGGTCTCAAGTCCATGGGACACACCCCAGTTATACATATATTCCACTGCAAGTTCCTCGTGCTTTGACGGACGAGGGATCTGAGTCAATGCGTAAAAGTTCTTCCACACGATCTGTGGGTCAAGATTCTGAATCATAATTATTATTGTTTATTTAAGTATCACATTCACCGGAAGGGAACTTTCCTGACCGAGCTGATAGACAGGGATACGGGTCTGCAGGACAGCATTGCCGGAATCGATCAGTTTCACCGTGCATATCGCCGGAATACGGAAATACGCCTCAACCGGCTTCGCTACGGCCTTGACTTCTTCCGCCGTCACCTGTGGCTGCATGAACTCCTGAGGCACAAGTTCCAGCACGACCGGCCTTCCCGACATATTGTCAGCCGGCACAAGACCGGCAGTGTCTGACAGGCGGAACGCTATATACATCTGACTTTCACGTTTCGGATCAGGCACAATCTCGAATCTCTTGACCTGTGTCTGATATTCCGAATAGCCTGTAAACAAGGTCATATATTCCCTTTCAAGCCTTGTAAGTTCCTCAATGGCGGCACCCATCGCCTCTCCGCTGTATGTCGCATCAGTGTCGCCCGTGACGATCTGCAGCCTCTTTTCACGAAGTTTGAGGATCATGTCAGCAGTCTCGGCAGCCCTTTTCTCCGGGGACTTTTCCACCACCATGTTCTGCTGCACCGAAACCTTATTATATACAGACTCCTTCTTGTCGTTGCGGTAAAGAGTGGTGGACTCCGATGTCAGGTTGGAAGTCACGCCGTTTGCAGAAAAATCGCCCTTGGTCTCCACAGGAAAACGCCAGATGGACTCGTCCGCGAAATTAGCGTCTGCAAAAGAGATCAGTCCTTCGGCGGAGAGTTTGAGGAAGGTCGCGTCTATCGTTCCCTTCTTCACATTCACGGAGTACCTGCGGCTCTGGTCCGCCTCAACATAAGGAGCGATCTTCACCTGAGTGAGTTGGAAGGTGGTTTCATTCTTCTGTCCGGCCTTGATTCCGAGATATTTCTCCGCATATTTCGCATACGGGCCCGCATAGAACTTCTCCTGGACAGCCTCCACCTCAAGAGTGATGGTTGTCGAAGGAAGCGAATAGGTCAGAAATCCCTGAGGATCCTCACCCTTCTTCTGCGCAGCCGCAGACAGGGAAACCGTCAGCACGGTGGCAAGGGTGAAAAGTTTTGAAAGCATATTCATATTCTTCATAATATTTTCCTTATTTCCAACGTTTATGAGACCATAGCCAGTTTGCAGGAGTCTCGTTCAGTTCCTCTTCGAGGAGGTCGTAATATTTTCTGAGAATCTCCTCCGGGGTCATCTTGGAAGCATCCTCACAGATCGGGATGAAGGACATTTCATAATGTCCGCGCTCCACCCTCTTCATCTTCATATACACCACTGCGTGTGCCAGTTTGCAGGCCACTCCCATGCTTCCTATCATGGCATTTGTAGGCTGATGCATAAACTCCCCTATCGGATGTTTTCCCGCACCCTTGTAAGGAGCCTGATCCGCAGGATATATGTACAGGCACTTACGGTCCTTGTTTGCTATCGAGAAACGGAGGATGTTCTTCGACTCCACTTCACATTCAGTACCTACGAGTTCCAGCGGAGCGATCCTGTTCAGGGCAAACACCCTGTCCGAGATCTCGCTGGACATCTTTTTGTATACTACGTATATTTCTTTTTCCGAAAAGGCCAGTCTACCTCCGTCCTCCGAGTCATACCCCGGAAGGCCACCCAGAAGTTCCCAGTTGCCGCAGTGAGTGCTCAGGAGGGTCACGCTCGGAGCCTTGTCATACAGCTCCGACAGAGCATTGATGTTCGTCAGTTTCACGATCTCGTGCTTCCTCAGACGGTCATAGGAACTGCCGCCGAACCAGATGAATTCCGCGACCAATTCCCCCAGATGGCGGTAAAAGTCCTTATATATCTGCTTGACCTCCTTGTATTTCTTATCCGGGAAGGCACGTGAAAGGTTGATCCACACCACATCGGACCTGTAACGCAGCACCCGGCAGGCCAGCCACGAAAGCACATCACCCATAAAGTAATGGAACCGCAGAGGCAGCTTCGACAGCAGCACGATAAGCACTCGGAATGTCTTAACCCAAAACTCCTTCATATCCGTTTTCATATTCAAACAAGCAAATATAAGAATTTTTCTTATCTTTGCCAGCTGTGAAATAACTAACAACCAAATAATCTATCACATTATGTTCAAAGGTCAACCAAAAGGACTCTTCGCTCTGGCCCTTGCCAACACAGGTGAGCGCTTCGGCTACTACACAATGCTGGCCATCTTCCTCCTGTTCATCCAGGCAAAGTTCGGCTTCAGCGCGGCAGCAGCCACCCAGATCTATTCAATATTCCTCGCAGGAGTATATTTCATGCCTCTGATCGGAGGTATCCTCGCTGACAAGATCGGCTACGGAAAGTGCGTCACCCTCGGTATCGGAGTGATGTTCCTCGGATACCTCTGCCTTGCAATTCCGACAGGAGCCAACACCACCGGTCTCCTTCTCATGTTCGGCGCCCTGACGCTGATCGCAATCGGAACAGGTCTGTTCAAGGGTAACCTTCAGGTTATGGTGGGAAACCTCTATGACGACCCTAAGTATTCCGCAAAGAGAGACTCTGCATTCAGCCTTTTCTACATGGCCATCAACATCGGAGCAATGTTCGCTCCTTCAATGGCAAAGGCTATGACCAACTTCGCTCTCGGAAAGGCAGACCTCGTTTATAACGCCAACATCCCGGCTCTCGCCCATCAGGTGATGGACGGAACCATTTCTGCCGAGAACCTTACAAGACTTGAGGGACTCGCAGCCACAATGCCTGGTGCTGCAGGAATGGATATGGCGACTTTCGCTCCATTCTATATCGAGAAACTTTCTACTGCCTACAACTACGGATTTGCAGTGGCATGTGTATCACTGATCCTTTCAGTGGCGATCTACTTCTGCTGCCGTCCTTGGTTCAAGCACACTGAGGCAAGTGCAAAGCAGGCCAAGGCTGCAAACCCTGCTGCTGAGGTTGTGGAACTCACTCCTGCTCAGACCAAGAGCCGCGTGACTGCCCTCCTCTTCGTCTTCGCAGTGGTGATCTTCTTCTGGATGGCGTTCCACCAGAACGGTGCGACAATGACGCTCTTCGCACGCGACTACACTGCCAATGCTGTAGAAGGCGGACTCAGAATCGGATTCAACATCTGGTGTCTCGCCCTCATCGCGATTTCAATCTACACCCTCTTCAGCACATTCCAGTCTGAGACAAAGAAGGGCAAACTCACTTCTGGCATCGCAACCCTCGTTCTCTGGGGACTTGCAGCGGCACTCTACCTCAGAATGCCGGCTGTCGTGAACATCCTTCCTTCTGACTTCCAGCAGTTCAACCCATTCTATGTGGTGGCTCTGACTCCGGTTTCGCTCGCTATCTTCAGCGCCCTCGCCAACAAGGGCAAGGAGCCTTCGGCACCTCGCAAGATCGGTCTCGGAATGTTCGTAGCGGCAGCAGGATTCCTTATCCTCACCCTCGGTTCGACAGGACTCGCTTCACCTAAGGAACTCGGCGGAACCGTGAGCCCAGACCTCGTGTCACCTTCATGGCTGATCTCGACCTACCTCGTGCTCACATTCGCTGAACTCCTCCTTTCTCCGATGGGTATCTCATTCGTATCAAAGGTGGCTCCTCCGAAGTACAAGGGTATGATGATGGGTGGATGGTTCGCAGCAACGGCGATCGGAAACTACCTCGTATCCGTTCCTGGACTCCTTTGGATGAGAATTCCACTCTGGTCTATCTGGACAGTGCTCATCGCTATCTGCGTCGTTTCAGGAATCTTCATGTTCGCCAACATGAAGAAGATCGAGGCTGCTACGAAGTAGTCCCAGCGTGACACATAAGCATCTGACTATCAGATGCTTCAGCAGTTTGGCTCGCCGTCCTCGGACAGCGAGCCAAACTGTTTAGAGACGTGGCAGTCAGCGACTTACGTGTCACGCTTTTTTCATTGCAACGTTTTTTCTATCTTTGTAGGTTACTATGGAAGAAGCACTGAAAGAAACCCTGATAGGATGGGCTGAAGAGTACAACCATCCGAAGTATTTCCAGGAAGACCCGATAGTCTTCCCAACCCGTTTCGCAGACAGTTACAGGAAGGGCGAGGCGGTGCTGGCTGATGTGGAGATAGCGGCTCTGCTTTCCGCACATCTGGCATGGGGACGCAGGGCTATGATAGTCAGGGACTGCGGGAGGATGTTCGACGAGATGCAGTGGCGGCCGTACGACTACGTGATGAACGGAGAGTACAGGGACGAGGATGTCAGTCTGCACAGGACCATCAAGTGGAGCGAGTTTGCGGGGATATGCGGAAGACTGCGTGAAATATATTCAGTCCAGGAAAGTCTGGAAGGCCTTTCTGACATGGAACTGAGGTGCAGGGTCTTCGGGCAGAAGGAAGACAGGAAGGCACCGAACAAGAAGATAAGCATGATGCGCAGGTGGCTTGTGCGCGACGACGGTAAGGTGGACCTGGGAGTCTGGAAAGCCAGCGACAAGAAGAGACTGATCCTGCCGCTTGACGTGCATGTGTATGATCAGGCGACAGCGCTAGGGCTGACGGGAAGGAAGCAGAAGGATATCGTGACGGCGCGTGAGATCACGGATGCATTCAGGGAAATATGGCCGGAGGATCCTTGCAAGGGAGATTTCGCCCTGTTCGGATACGGAGTGACACATTTTTGATTATGCCAAGACTATATATAATATCAGGATGCAACGGAGCCGGAAAGACCACCGCCTCCTACACCATGCTGCCGGAGATGCTGGAATGCAGCGAATTCGTGAACTCGGACGAGTTTGCAAAAGGTCTGTCGCCGTTCCAGCCGGAGAAGGCTTCCATCCAGGCCGGAAGATACATGATTGCCAAGACTAGATATCTCCTCCATAAGAGACTGGATTTCGGAATCGAGACCACGCTCGCAACCAGGACCATCCTCAAGACGGTGAAGATGGCACAGGCCGCAGGATACACCGTGACTCTGCTGTATTTTTGGCTGAACTCTCCCGAACTTGCAATCGAAAGAGTGAAGGCAAGAGTGGAGGCCGGAGGACATAATATTCCGGAGGAGACCATCAGGAGAAGATATAAGGTCGGCATAGATTATTTCTTCCATGACTATGCGCCGATATGCGAGAGATGGATCCTGGCAGACAATTCACAGATACCTTTCCGCGTGATAGCAGAGGGATCGAAACTGGACCTGATCAACATCAAGGACAGGGAGACATACGAGAATATCAGAAAGATCGCCCAGGAAACACACAGATATGCTGAGGAAAAGGGAGAGATTCTTTCTTTATAGAGAAGCGGGCGCGAACAACACATTGAAGGCATGAACGGGAAACAATATTATCTAGACATATTCAAGGTTACGGAAAATCAACTCAAGACACTGACAGACACGGCATTGGCTCACGGGGGCGATTTTTCCGACCTGTACTTCGAGTACACCACATATTTCAATCTTCTTCTCAAGGACGGAGTCGTTTCTTCGGGAGGATTCCACACAGACTATGGAGTAGGAATAAGAGTCCTGAAGGGAGAGAAGACGGGATATGCATATTCCGAGAACACCGAAATGGCAGATATGATGCAGGCTGCCAAGGCAGCGTCCGCGATAGCGCTGGGCACATCCGGGAGCCGCGCATATTCTCCTGTGCAGGACAGGACATATGACCTCTACCCTATGGCAGCCAACTGGCGGGCACACAGCGCAGAAAGTTTTCTGCCTTTCCTGAAGGAACTGGAAAAGGCAGTATTCTCCAGGGACACGAGGATAATCAAGGTCATTGCACGCATGTCAGATTCGGTCAGCGACGTGATGATGTTCAACTCCCTTGGAGAACTCACCTGCGACACCAGGCCGATGGGCAGCGTGACGGTGACTGCGGTCTTCCAGCAGGGAGGCAAGACTGAGAACAAGACAGCCTCACGCAGTTTCAGGATGGGAGCGGAACTTATAGGCAGCGGCCTTGTCAAGGAACTGGCCGAAGAAGTCGTGAAAGGGATCAATGAGAGATTTGAAGCCACCAGGCCCAAGGGTGGTCAGATGCCCGTCGTCATGGGAGCAGGGGCCTCAGGCATACTTCTCCACGAGGCTATGGGTCATGCCTTCGAGGCAGATTTCAACAGAAAGGGACAATCCATATTCTCTGACAGGATGGGACAGCAGGTGTGTCCGAAGGGTGTCAATGTCGTGGATGACGGCACAGTGGCATTCAACAGAGGATCAGGGAATTATGACGACGAGGGAATGCCGGCTCAGAAGACTTATATGGTCGAGGACGGAGTCCTCTGCTCGTACCTGCACGACAGGATAAGTGCCAGTTGGTACGGAGTGCCGTCCACAGGCAACGGCAGAAGGGAGAACTTCCGCTACAACCCGATCCCTCGAATGAGGGCAACATATATGGAAAGCGGCAAGGCAGACCCTCAGGGAATCATTGCTGACGTGAAGCAGGGAATATATGTGGATGAATTCTCCAACGGTCAGGTGAAGATCGGAGAGGGAGACTTCACCTTCTTCGTCAAGAGCGGCTTCCTCATCGAGAACGGCAGGCTGACCGCGCCGGTGAAGGATATAAACATCATTGGAAACGGTCCTCAGGCACTTGCTGACATCGTAGCCGTGGGTAATGACCTTAAGATTGACAACGGAACATGGACCTGCGGAAAGGAGCAGAGCGTTCCTGTATCATGCGGAATGCCGACTGTCCTTGTCAGCAGTCTTATTGTCGGAGGCGAATAGTTTTACAGAAACGGGGCAATCCCATTTGACAGGTTTGAAATGATTGACAACAACGAAATATCAATAGCGAGATTCTGCATTGACTCCGCCCTCAGACATGGAGCCTCCGGAGCGAGGGTATCTCTGACAAAGAGCATGATAGACAGCAGCATGATGCTGAACGGAGAACTCGACAAGGTGACTCACTCCGCCGACAGGTCCATCTATATGTACATATATGCTGACGGCCGCTATGGCACCTTCTCCACCAACAGGCTGGAAAAGGACGAACTGGAGGACTTCATCGGCAAGGCCATTTCGATGGTCAGAATGCTGGGAGAAGACCTGTGCAGAACCCTTCCTGAAGCCGGGCGTACAGCAAAAGACGCAAGGACAGGACTGGAACTGGACCTTTACGATGCAACAATTGCCGAGAGCGGATCGGACACAAGGCTGGAAAGGACAGAAAGAATTTCCATATACAAGGATCTCACGCGGAAGTGGGAGCAGGACGGTTACCTCATTGCAGACGGCACAGGCCATAAATACCGTCTCATATCGGAAGAATGCGAATACACCGAGTCTTTTGAAGACAACTTTGTGTGCGATTCTCAGGGTTTCGAGGGCAGACATACGGAGACTTCATTCAGCACGTTCTGCGAAATGACCATAGAAGACGGCGAGGGCAACAAATACAGCGGTTTCTGGTGGGATGCCACACCGAAGTTCAGCGAACTGGACCTGAAAGGATGCAGTGCCAGGGCTCTCGACAAGGCTGTCAGGCAGATCGGGCCGAAGTCCCGTCGTGGCGGACGCTACAGAATGGTGGTGGACTGCAACGCGGCATCACGTCTGGTCTCTCCCCTCTTCACGGCCCTCAACGCCTCATCCATACAGCAGAAGATGTCCTTCATGGAAGATTCTCTCGGCAAGCGTATATTCCCGGAAGGGTTCACCATCATGGATATGGCGAGAACTGCCGGCAAGGCAGGTTCAAGGCTTTTCGACACGGAGGGAGTCGCAACCAAGGACGCCCCTGTCATC
>CAZMNZ010000076.1:0-10010 GCA_964567765.1 uncultured Muribaculaceae bacterium | reverse complement strand
CGCATTTACAAAAGCCAGAGAGTCAGATATGCGCCCTGCATTTTGAGAGGACAGAGTAAAGGCTGTCGTGAACGACAGCAGAATGCTCAAACATAAAATACGGTTCTTCATGGTTCTACCTTACAATTATCTCATCTATAAACAGACAGGTGTCTCCACCGTTTTCCGAACGCCATCTCGCAAGACACAAGCATCACTGCAACAGCCAATGCAACTGACAGCTTTTTCATTATCAGGAATCTATTTTTCCATTCTAGCCTTGGCGGCAGATATTAAAGGATGGTAATATTTCTTAAAGTCATCCCATCTATAGTATGGACCCTCCGCTGATTTGAAAGGTAACGATGCCTCCTTTTCATTACGAAGTGCCTTAATCAGGATGTCACCGGCCGCATTTCGGTAAAACACAAGTTGAACAGACGCCCCCATCGGGATATTGTAGCTTGGGAATATTTCTATTCCTTCTTCAAAGGTAGATGCCGGGCGTCCAAGACCGTCTAGATCAAGGAAGGTTATCAACGGACCTATGCCGGCATCATGACCGAAACGCAATCTCAACTGAGTCGCTCCGGAAGCCATGTCCGCATCAGCTGACTGAATGATCTGTTCCACTGTAAATGCCGCATAATCAATGATATGATGTCCCGAGTCCTCATAATTCGCCACATCCAGGAAATAACGGGCAGACACGCCTTTCCACACCTGAGTCAGTTCTTCCGAACTGAACACATCATCGAAGCATCCCTGTTCTTCATCCAGACAGTATGTTCCTGTCACCACTCCATGCAAGGTACTGATGAATCTGTCCGGAGTTATCTTGAGAACATCTCCTATCACATCTGCACTTGTAAAGAACCTGCCGGCTATTTCCCTCCACGGTACTGTCCTGTCGAAATAATCACTGAATGCATCCTGGACATCCTTGCTGCTGATGAAATATTCCTTGACATAATACGGGTTTGATGCCAGACCGGCCTGCAGCCACGAGGCATACCTGGCTGACGCATCCGCACAGATATCAATATCGCCATCCAATGCCACCAGTCTTGAAAGGCATGACCACATGCTCATGATCACCCTCGGTGACTCTGTTGACACTGCTTCCACTCTTGTAGGTCCTTCGAAAACGGCCGGGAAACGCTGAAGCATTCTCTCTGCCATCGTCCGGTGCTGTTCTTTTCCTATACCGGTAAGATTGCCGCTGCAATACCTTACCTTCTGATAGAAAGGCTCATAACGGGAAAAGAATTCTTTTCCATAATCTGTAAGGTGCCCCGTCTGAGAAGCCTTAGTAAGCCAATCATACAGGCGATTGTATTCACTTGTACAGTAACGGGCGCCGTGTCTGGCAAAATGACTTATATAAAACGGCTCATAGCCAGCTGGTGCCGGTGTCAATTCCGGAGCAGACTTATAGTCATACACATAGAATGACGCTGCTGCCTTGCGAGGATCCTGCATCAGGGTATCATCTGAAGTCTGGGCAAGGCCGAAAGTACAACAGCAGATATTAAGTAATGTCAAAAAAACAAGTTGCATCAGTTGATAGTTTTGATGAGATAATTCCACTTTTCATAAAGTTCGCGGCAAAGGGAACCGGGATCGCCCGAAGGAACGGACGGATAGGCGCCTGTGCGGGAAACCCATGCCCATTCAAAATCGAGATGACTGTTCAGAAGAGCGGCTTCGTCAACAGGCGTACCGCTTTCAAGAGAGGCCCTTATGGCTTCAAAATACATTTCCCAGCGAGGTTTGTAATAATCCCTTACAAGGCCTGCATAAGTGCGGTTGGCGTAATCGTTGAGCCTCTTTCCACGCCCACCCCAAGTGGTGATGATGTTGCGTGCATCGCGCTCGTAATAGTCCTTTTCGGCTTCGTCGGCACCAAAACTGCGGGCATCCTCGATCCACTTACCGAGAAGAAAATATGGGTCGGCGGCGACAAGACGGTCCACGTCGTCCAAAATTCCGGACATCATAGCACATAGGCTGTCCACCTTTGCGGCATCGCCTTCACCATACGCCTCAAGCATGGATTTGTTGATGCGTCCGAAAGCATTTTCCAGACACTGACGGGGAATGTTCACACAGTCAAAGTTCCAAGATGGAGAATCATGGCCCTGGGACATAGCAAGGTGTTTCCAGACATCAAGAAGATCCTCATTATCATAAGCCATCACCACCTTGTTCCGTCTGGCTACACCTTTCATCGTGGGACGGGCGGTAAGCATCGCAGCAACGTTGCCGGAAATTTCCTTCTGGACCTTTTCTGACATGATTTTCCATGCCTTGCGATAGTTTTCATCGACAGCGCCGGCACGACGGTCTGAAAGCCTGCATATCCACTCTTCATCCGTGCAGGTTCTCTCCCACGCACGGTCAAGAACATATTCGTACATGAACGGATTGACATCCAGTCCCTCCAGGGTACAGCCTATGCCGCAGAACTCATCTCCCCCCCCCCTCGGCAAACACTCTGTCAAGCTTGGAAGAAACATCCTTGAAATTGCCGGCAATCATGGTGTTGCCGCCGAAATTGCCAAGATACGACCAGATGAAATCGTTGCCATAGAACTTGTCTGTGATACGGTAGAGCTCTATATTGTCGCAATAGTAGTCCAGAAGCAGGAGCTTACCCTTAGGGACAGCCGTAAGATATGCCTCAAGACGCTCTGGAGTCCAGTGCGCACGCTTGTGATAAAACACCCATGCCATCTGAAGCCACACCGCATCAGGATTATATTCCGTTATCGATTCGTATGTAAGGCGTGATGCCTCCGCAAGATAATCAGGATCCCAGCTCGGCGGATCAAGTTCGTTGAAAGGATCTATGCCATAGACGTCACATTCCCCATACTTCTCCTGCTGCCTGGCAAGAAACATATCCTGCACCTTGGCAAAAAGAGGGTCGGAAGGATGCAGGTACCAGCTGTGATACTCTTCCTCAAAGCCGGCCCAGGCGTTGAGCTTTGTGATGTCGGCTTCCGGATACAGGCTCTTCAGATCACGCGGCACATGACCTGTGAATGACGTCAGAATCGGCTTTATGCCAAGCTCCCTTTCGCGTGCAACAATCTTTTTCTGCAACTCTTCCTGAGCATCGAGCCATGACTGTGGAAGCGGGCCATGCCAGCGGTCAATATTGGTCATCCTGTGCCAGCCAAGATAGGAAGCTCCGGTGAAATATGCCCTGATCTGTTCATCGCTCATGCCCAAGTCCCGCCACACTTCCATCCATACACTCTCCTGTCCGGTTGTTGCAAGAGCCATGTTCACTCCATTGAGAGCCATCCAGTCGATGAGTCTCTCCCAATCCTCCCATTTCCACCAGTTCAGGGAGTAGCCGAAAGTACAGTAATTCAGGAAGAAGCGGTCACGCACAAGAGCCTTGCGGCAAATCTTTCCCTCAAAACGGGGAAGTCTGCGAGGCGCCTTCACCTTGTCGCGCACATACCACGTCACGGTCTGAAGACAATATTCCTTCAGGTAATGATTCAGACCGACGGCCATCGCCAAAGCCGAATTGCCGCTGATGACAAGTTTGCTGCCCTTGAACTCAAGACTATAGCAGTCAGAAGAGTCTGAAGGCATCGCAACAAACTCAATGTTACGGTAGTGTTTCGGCAGAATACGCTGTGCCAGAGCTTCGGCTGCCTCCACCTGAGGGTTGACAGCATTTTCATTCCTGACGGAACATGCTGTTACCGTCAGGAATGAAAATAATGCCAAAAAAAGATTCTTCATATCGTTATATGGATATTAAAAACATTCAAAAGTTCCTTGTTACGGACGCCGGGTCACACGATGGTCTGGACACCTGCTTCGATCAGTCTTCCTTAAGAGTCCATTTCAGGACAGGGTCGCTGCCGTTGAGATCCCAGATGGTTTCGTCCCACTGGAATTCTTTAGCCTTGGCGGAGATGGAGAATTTGGTACCCATGTAGTTGCCGGTTGGCGTAGTATCCTCGGTACCTTTAAACTTTGTCAACACAGATGATGTATTCAAAGCGATATTACCGGTATATGTCACATTAGATTTATCCTCATAGATAAATACTCCACCTGCGGTTGAAGTATAACCAAATTCAATATATGAATTTGTATAACAGTGTGTCACCTTGTGATCTGTTCCATCCTGAACCCTACCTATAAAACCGCCACCCCAGCGGCGTGCTTTCATTTTGCATGACGTATAGCAATCGGATATTTCTACCGTGGTAGAACCTTCAATATTACCGATGAGTCCACCGGCTCCTGATTTATTTCCATCCGGAACAGTAATGCTTCCAGTAAAATAACATCTGTCAATCTTAGATGTACCGGATGTTCCAATGTGTGCTATCAAGCCTCCGTTATAATGTCCTAGTCCTGTCACAAGGCATGTCGAATAGCAGTTCTCTATAGTTATGCCCGCACTATTTATAGTACCGATAAGACCACCACCATAACTATAGCCGGCAGTAGTTTTTACTTCCCCTGTAGAATAGCATCCTTTTACTTGACCTTCTGCCTTCTCGTTGGAAATACCGAAAAGACCTCCCACATATTGAGTACCTCCTATAGTAGAACTCTCAACAGAACAATTCGAAATTAAATCGAAGTCTACGATAGATCCAACTATTCCGCCGACACGAGCTGCAGTCGAAGTCACACTTGTATTGATTACATGACAATCAGATATGGTTCCGATGTTGTTTCCGAGCCCTCCGAGTGCAGCAGCCATTTCATTAGCCGTTACTATGGAGTTTTTAATAATTACATTATCACAATGCGCGACATCGTCTGTGTTTTCGATCCCAAGAGCACCGGCAACGACGCCACATTTATTGTTTGCCACTTCTATCTTGGCACCATCAAAAGCCACGTCCTTGACAGATCCATTCAATAATCCGACAAAACTTGAAAAGGCCTGATCTCCAACCGTCAGATTAGAAATCGTATGAGTGTCACCATCGAAATCGATAGCTTTGCTATACGGACTCTTATTATTCAGCGGAGTCCAAGCCACTTCCTCAAGATCCACATCGTCAACCATCCTGAAATATGTGGTAGCTCCTGCAGTCATGAGAGAGGCCATCGCCTGCATCTGGTATTTGTCACCGATGAGATATGCCTTTTCTGCAGATGTGCCGTCGCAAGTTGCAAGACCTGCATGCTTGTCGCTTTGGCTTGCATTCACATTGATTGTGTTGAGCTTGCCGGCGGTGAAAGCGGAAGCATCAAGTTCCACGAAACGGGTATAGACGGTGTGGTCTGTCTCAGGGGCATTGAAATGCACAAGAAGAGTCGTTCCTTCCGGTATCTGCTGATTCTCCTGAGGGAGGTTTGCAAAAAGGTGAAGGATGCCGTCATCGCCTGTGTCGCCTTTCTGAGCAAGCTCGATAGTGAGCGTCTTGCCTGCATTGAAGATCGGCTCGCTCGCAGTAATGTCAACAGAGCCTACAACTGCCGCAACTCCTTCAGGGAGTGTTGCAGTGACGGCAAGAACATTTGAGAAGTTAGTAAACGTGAGCTCCTCGATGTCAGTGACCCCGGAAGCGCCTGCAAAATATTTCAGGGACGAGGTGACTCCGTCTGCCGGCTGGGTCTGGCTTGCATATTCCACTTCTGAATCTCCGCAGATAATTTCAACATCGTATGATTCTGCCTCAAAAGCATTACCCGTAAAATATCCTGTCTTCTTACCCACTGATCCTGCCATAAGTTCAAAATCCTCATATATGGTCTTGTCCGCATGATCATAGATACGTAATTTATCACCGGCCTCCCAAGTAAGGGCAAGGCTCTCAGGTTTTCCGTCTGAATCATATGACGGACTAAACGCAACTTTAGTCAACGCATCTGACAAAGTCGCCGAAATGGTTATCTCACCAGCCGCTTCTCCAGCCGGATCCTGTACACTTTCCTGCTCCTCTACCTTTGAACAGGAGAGAGCCATAACAAAAGCGGCCACTACACCACAAATAATTCTAAAATTCTTTTTCATGATATTTCCTCCTGTTAAAATTGTTCATCATAGATATCGTTCTTGTCCATATCCTGAAGCACACCTCCTACGCTCGATGCCAGACATCCTTCGGAGATGAAAATAATGACGGACACCTGAGGCGCCTCATATAATTTTGGTTTCATAATATAATAGATTATTTAAGATCACTATAAATATAAACAGCATTTCCGCATGTACGGAGGGTTGGATTGTCCCAGTCCATCGGACTGTCACATGGATGGTTGACAATGCCGTTGACTCCCTTGCCATATATCCACATGGCTGTTCCGCCACCTCCATCAAAATTCAAGGCCTTCCAGCAGCCGAGACCCTTCATCAGCTTGGCAAGAACAGCGGTCGGCATTCCCACAGCCCTCCTGTCTGAGGACCCGGTGTTCCAACGCCCGTCAACAGTCACATGATAGACAGTCTTCTGATCCTGCGATATACCGAACGCAGTGCGAGGATGAGTTGTATAAATGAACTCGCCACGTTCCCAGTCTTCGTGCTTCTGCCACACTGGAAGAATGTCATTCTTAAAAGAAGCCAGCTCCTCCTGTATCAGGCCTTCATATACCAGCAACGGCCCGCCTGCTCCTACATTCTTGTTCTTGAGTGCAGCTGCCGCATAGTTATCCTTTACCTTCACAATATCCGGCACATTATCATCTATGGTAAGCGCACAGTTCACAGTCCAGGGGCTCTGCGCAATAGCTGCGCGTTTAGTCACTCCGTCAACACGTGAATAGTGGCAACATGCCATCGGGCCGTTTGTGCCAACCAGAGCATCAAGATACTCGCATTTCTTTGTGATGAAATCATCGTCGTCGCCATACTCATAATAGAGTCCGAGACGGTTATGCTCATTCAATGTAGTCTTGACAATGTTGATGTTTCTTATCTGACCTTCCCAAACACCATGGAAACTGATCCACTCCACCCCTTCGCGGATAGTTGTCTTTGTGGCAGCATTCAACATTGCGGTCAGATCAACCGGTTCCTGTTCCTCTTTCTCCTCCTGCTCTTCGGAATTATCCGTTTCGGAGTGGTCATACACCAAAGTAACAATATTGGACACCTTGCCCCTGACCGAGATACAGATCCTGACCTTTTCAGCATCCGTCTTTGGTGCGATAAAGACAACATGCGTCTCAGATGCTTCCAACACATCTAAGAACGACACATCCAACCCTGTTCCATACTGAATCTGATTTTCGGATGCGACAGGGCTGAAATTAAGCCCGTTCAGCGTCACCGGCTTACTCGAAACCGCCTTTCCACCATAGTCTGTGACGATACCGGTGATTTCCGGCTCCGGCCAGTCGCCGGAGCCACCACCTTCAGAGTCGCAGGATAATGCGGACATTGCAAGCACCGGCAATAAAAGAAGTAACAATACTTTTTTCATGTTCGCTGCCTGTTTGACTTATTTGAGCTCGGGGATATCTCCGCTGAGATCCCAAATTCCAGCATCCCAGCCCAGCAGAGCCGCCTGCGAAGATATTGAACCATCCGTACCATAATAGTTGCCGGTCGTGGAAATGACGTCGGCAGGGAAACAGAAGGCATTACCTGACAGATTCCAGGCAACGAAGCCGGTACATGTCGCTGTTCCCTCATGCTTATTGACAGATGCATCAGCAGCATTCCTTGCACCAATCACCAATCCGAACTGATCGACACCTTCTGTAACGAGAGTGATGTCACTGCAATCGGAAGATGTATAACCGTTCTTTATCGTAACAACAGCATTACCGATATTGCCTACAAAGCCACCACTCCAACGGTATGCTCCGACGGCTCCAGTAGAGTAGCAATCGGAGATGGTGATATTACCGCCTTCCGTAATGCCGATAAGTCCTCCGGATCCTGACTTGTTGTCTTTGGCACCAGGAGGGAACGGAACATTTCCGGTTGCATAGCAGCTGGTGATGCTTATGTTTTTGTGATCAACAACATAATTGACTTCACTGCCATTCACGGTCCTTTTTTCTGTCACTGATCCATCGATGACTCCGACCAGTCCTCCTGCATAATGTCCCAGACCGGAAACATTTCCGGTTGCATGGGACCTGGTTATATTTCCACCGAACATCTGTCCCACCAGACCGCCGGCACGAGAATAATTATCTTTTGTGTTGGTCACATTTCCTGTTGCAGAACATTCCGTTATCGAACCCTCTGCAAACATTGCGACAAGACCTCCGGCATAATAATCGGTGCTTGTCACGTCTCCTGAAGCAACACATCTTAAGAGGGTACCCGACACCAGATGACCGATCAGACCGGCTGTCCTCTGAACACCTTCTACATCGACATCTACAGTCACATCCTCGACTGTTCCATTGACAAGGGAACCGAGCAGACCTCCTGTATAACCTGTGTTCGTTATGGACGAAGAGGTGATGTTCACATTTTTCATCAAGACACTGGTTCCTTCGCCTCCAGCGGTGGAAGCCAACACGCCAGCTCTTTGAGCTCCGGCCGTGATTACTGCATTCTCAATGGTAAGATTCATGACAGTTCCTTCCAACACAGAGAAGAGCCCGCAATCAGCTGCAACGTTCATGATCTTATGGTTTCCTCCGTCCAGTGACACAGGCTTTCCTGTGGCATCTATCGTAGTCCATGCCTTCCCTTCAAGATCAATGTCGCCTTCCAGTTTAATGTAAACTGTTTCGCCATCCTTGAGCATGTTGCCTATCTTGTTGAAATTCTCCGCATCGGAGATAAGATATGGAGAAACCTCTGTTCCCGCCCCTTCGACCTGTGCTTCAAGCATCGTGAACAACACATATAAGGCTTTGTCTTCAGAGATTTCGTAGGTGGCATCACCCTCCACCTTATCCACGACCAAAGGAAGAAGATAGGTCTGGTCTGTCTCACATCCCTCACCCTTGAACTTGATGGTACCCGGTGACGAAGTCTTGTTGTACCTCATGAGCATGAGAGGGGTAGAGGAGATTTCGTAAGCCGCAGACGGGAGCATCTTGTATGATGTTCCGTTTGCAAGGTTGTACTTTGCGACGAGGCTCTCGTCAGTTCCTGCGGTCACATTCAGTACCGCAGACGGGCCCGGATCGGCTGTCACAGTCAGCTCGTATGTCAGAGTCTGGTGCTCAGGTACTTCTACGACCTCAGGAAGATCCTTTACTGAAACACCTAATACGGCCGCACTTGAGTTGTTACCGCCCTCATCTTCCTCCTTGCTGCAAGACAAGGTCAGGACTGTAAGCAGAGCAAAAAATAAACTTGCTGTTCTTTTCATTGTATTTTGTGATTAATTGATTGACTAAAATGTAAGACCGTCGATCCAGCCGGGGTTCTGGGTAAGAGCCCCCTGTGTAAGGCTTCTGTCCTCCACAGGAATCGGGTAGTAATAATCCTTTCCTTCGTCCCATTTCCAGTCGGCAGGACGGGTGTTCTTGTGGAATTCCACACGACCGCTATCCCCGTCCGACAAGGTAATGTCCTTACCTATCTGATAGACAAGCTTTCCTGTTTTTGCCGGGATGGTTTCCTTGTAAATCGTGATGTCGTCCACACCATCCTCATTAAGGTCGTATGTAACCTCACCGGAGAAATAGATACCGAGAAGCGGACATTCGAAAGTAGCTCCTTCCGCCCAACGCATGATGTCGTAATAGCGGAATCCTTCCTGAAGAAGCTCGATTGTCCTTTCACGACGGATTTCGAGAATAAGCCCCACGTTGTCAGTATTCTTAAGTGCCACTCTCGGATATCCTGTATGCTTGTCCAGCAGATAAGGATCCGGTGAAGCATTTGCATCGGCCATGATAAGGTTCGGCATGCCCACACGGTCACGAAGCAGCTTGATCGTGCGGTTTATGTCATCCTGGGTTATCGTACCGAGTTCCGCCTTCGCCTCCGCATAGTTCAGATAGACCTCTGCCGTACGGAAAAGCGGCAGGTCGGAATATGATGTCTGGTATGCGTCGTTCTCCGGACCGGTAAAGTACTTGATCGGAGCATAGCCGGTCACAGAATTGCTGAGCTCGGG
>CAZMNZ010000075.1:0-10309 GCA_964567765.1 uncultured Muribaculaceae bacterium | reverse complement strand
CGACACTCCACTGGTCGTCCGTCAGTTCCTTTATCCACTTGATCCAGTTGTCAGCCACTCCCATGCTCATACGGAAGTCGAAGCCCACACCGCCCTGTTCGAGCGGAGCCGCAAGGCCAGCCATTCCGCTGACATCCTCCGCGATGGTGAAGGCATCCGGATTCATCTCATGGATAAGTATGTTTGCAAGAGCGAGATATGCTATCGCATTGTCGTCCACGCCCTGATTGAAATAGTTCTCATAACCCGTGAAGGCCTTCTCCAGACCATGATCCCAATAAAGCATGCTGGTCACTCCGTCAAAGCGGAAACCGTCCATATGGTACTCCTCCATCCAGTATTTGCAGTTGGAAAGAAGGAAGTGCTTGGTCTCGTCCTTGCCGTAGTCGAAGCAGCGGGAGCCCCATGCCGGATGATGTCCCTGCCAGCCGTCGTAGAAATAGAGTGTCTCCTTGCCGTCGAACAGTCCGAGGCCTTCCGCCTCATTATCAACGGAATGAGAGTGAACGATATCCATAACCACAGCAATGCCGAGTCCGTGGGCATCATCAACCAGCGCCTTGAACTCCTCCGGAGTGCCGAAACGCGAACTCAGGGCAAAGAAGTTTGCCACCTGATAGCCGAAGGAGCCATAGTATGGATGCTCCTGAAGAGCCATTATCTGAAGGGTATCATATCCCAGTTCAGCCACCTTAGGAAGGACGTTCAGACGGAATTCCTCGAAGGTTCCCACCTTTTCCTCCTCGGCAGCCATTCCGATGTGGCACTCATAAATGAGCGGATGAGGGCGTTTTCCCGGTGCCGGGTTCTTCCACTCATATGGCTTCGAATCCCAGACCTGGGCACAGAAGGCCTTGGTCACCGGATCCTGGACTGCGCGGGTCACGTATGCAGGAATTCTCTCCGCGCCACCGCCCGGCCATTCCACATATAACTTATATAACGTTCCGTGATCCAGGAACATGGACGGCAGAACGATCTCCCAGTTGCCGCCACCGATCGGCCTGAGCGCATAGGCCTCGGTGCGTCTCCAGTTGTTGAACTCGCCGATCAGATAGATCTTGGTTGCATTGGGCGCCCACTCACGGAACACCCAGTTGCCTTTATCATCGCGATGGAGTCCATAATACATACGGTTGTTCAAGCCCTTGCTCAGGGATCCGTCCACGGAATAGCGGTCCTTGAGGTCAAGGATCATCTTATAACGACGGTCAATGACGTCCTTGTAGGGTTTGAGCCATTTGTCATGATCATAGATCATATTCTGCTTTTGCTTTGCCATATATCTTTACTTTTACTGTTCCAGTTTCTGACGTACGCCACGAAGGTAGGCGCGGCATGCCTCGATGAGTTCCTGTGACCTCTTCATATATTTATCGATATCCGAGATTCCCGTCTGCGGGTCCTCCACCTTGGCGGCCATAGCCTCCAGTTCCTCCACTGCCTTTATATAATCAAATTCCTTTTCCATAATCAATTCATCTTTACCGAATTAACAGTACAATCGAGAGTGCCGTCCGCGAACATCACCGCCATCTTGTCGCCGGCAGAATGCCCGGCCGCACCCTTGACCACCACCCCGTCCGCATCCACCGCGAGGGCATATCCTCTTTCCAATATCCTTCTGGGATCGGCAGCCTTGAACCTTGCCTCAAGCACATTCAGCGCAGCCTCCATAGCAGCGATCTTCAGGGCGAATCCACCTTTCACCCTTGCCTGAAGCGAGTTCAGAGCGGACTCCGCCGCATATATCCTGTTTGAAAACGCCAGCCTCATCCTTGTCTGAAGCGAAGACAGACGTTCGTCTTCCGTTTCATATATCCCTATGATGAAATCCGCGAGAGCGGTCGGCGTCTTGACGAACTCATGAGCCACCATATCGCAGACATGGTAGTCCTGATCATGACCGATGGCCGTCAGCACCGGGAGAGGATACTGGGCTATCACCGCAGCCAGGGAATAGTCGTCATAGCAGGCAAGATCGAGTTTCGCTCCGCCTCCACGAAGAATCAGCACCGCATCATACCCCGCTTCGTCCTCCATCACTGCATCCATCGCAGCAATTATCGACGACGGGCAGTCCGCGCCCTGCATGAGAGCGGGATACAGGGTTATATCAAGACGGAAGCCATACGGATTTTCTTCAACATGACGCATGAAGTCCCGATATCCGGCAGCATCCTCAGCAGAAATCACCGCCAGACGATAAGGAAGAAGTGGCAGTTGAAGTCCCTTCTGTAGTCCCATAAGCCCTTCCTTCTGAAGACGTTCGATGGTCTTCTGCCTTTCAAGTTCCTTCACTCCGACAGAATACTCCGGATCTATATCATTGATTATCAGAGACAGACCATACAACTGGCTGTAATTCACCTGAACTTCCACGAGAACAGCCATCCCCTCGGCCAGAGGAGACCCCGTGACAGACTCGAAATAAGGGGCGATGAAACGGTATTTTGAACTCCAGATTATGGCCGACGCCTTTGCTACCAGCCCGTTCCCGTCACTTTGAGAGAGTTCCATATAACAATGGCCTCCGCTACGTGCCTTTATTGCACTCACTTCGGCCTTGATCCACACCCGTTTGGGAAAAAGCGATTCCACCCCCTGTTTCAGCCTTGACTGAAGTGTGAAGAGATCGATAAATTCCTTTTCCATACGGCTCATTTTCAAACGTCACAAATTTAAAGAAAAATTCCTTTTTCACATAGGGATTTTCATAAGAAAAAATCAAATAAATTTAATATCTTTGCCGACTGATTCCGTAACCGCAGTTTTATGAAGATTACAGAAGCGCTTTTCGCCGGCAGCAGCACGAGGATTTCAGAAAAGCCGAAACAGAAATTTCCGGAGTTCGCCTTCATCGGAAGGTCGAATGTAGGCAAGTCTTCCCTCATAAACATGCTCTGCCGCAACAAGAAACTGGCAATGACATCCAGCAAGCCCGGCAAGACAAGGCTGGTGAACCATTTCCTCATCAACAGGCAGTGGTATCTTGTCGACCTCCCCGGATATGGCTATGCCAAGATGTCGGCAACCGGAAAGCAGAAACTGGAGCAGGTGATCAGGAACTACATCAATCTCTCCGAAGAGATGGTCATGCTCTTCGTCCTCATCGATTCCCGTCACGACATAGGCCAGGTGGACATGGACTTTCTGATCGAACTCGGTCAGAGCCAGATTCCATTTGCCATAATCTTCACAAAGGGAGACAAGAGCGGCCCAGTGGCTCTCGCGACGCAGATCGAAAAGATGAAGAACCAGATCCTGGAACTGTGGGAAGAACTTCCTCCGACCTTCGTAAGTTCCTCCGAGACCGGGGCAGGACGCGAGGAGATACTGGATTACATCGAATCCGTACTTGAAACACTTGACAAAAACTAAACCCTCAACGATATGCAGCACGAACACAAAATCAAACTTTTCACTTGCAAGGCTTCAAAGGACTTCGCCCTGAAGGTAGCAAAGGCGCTCAAGCTTGAGCTTGGCAATTCAGACGTTCTCACTTTCAGCGACGGCGAGTTCCAGCCATGCTACAACGAGAGTGTCAGAGGAGCCACTGTATTCATCGTACAGTCGACATTCCCTCCTACAGACAACCTTTTCGAACTCCTTCTGATGATCGACGCAGCCAAGAGAGCATCTGCCCACAAGGTGATCGCAGTGATGCCGTACTTCGGATGGGCACGTCAGGATCGCAAGGACAAGCCGAGAGTTTCAATCGGTGCAAAGCTTGTTGCCAACATGCTTGAGGCAGCAGGGTGCGACCGCGTGATGACATGCGACCTCCACGCTGACCAGATCCAGGGATTCTTTGACTTCCCGGTTGACCACATATATGCAAGTGCAGTGTTCCTCCCATATCTGCAGAAGATGAATATCGAGAACCTCGCCATCGCTGCTCCTGACATGGGCGGTGCCAAGAGGGCAAACGCATATGCAAGATATCTCCAGTGTCCGGTGGTGATCTGCCACAAGTCACGCGAGAAGGCAAACGTGGTTGGCTCCATCACTGCAATCGGAGATGTTGTAGGAAAGAATGTCGTCATCGTTGACGACATGATCGACACAGCCGGAACCCTTGCAAAAGCTGCTAACGTTCTCAAGGAAATGGGAGCGGCAAGCGTGCGTGCCTGCGCGACACACGCCGTGTTCTCAGGCCCAGCATATGACAGGATCGCGGAGTCCGCTCTTGAGGAAGTGATAGTTTCAGACACAATTCCTCTCAGCGACGACCCTGCAAAGGACAAGAGCAAGATCACAGTCCTTTCGATGACTGACATCTTTGCCGACATCATCGACAAGGTATACAACTACGACTCTATCAGCCCTAGCTTCATCAACTAAGGAACTGATTTTGATACAGATTCCGCCGGGAGAACATACTCCCGACGGAATTTATTGATTTTTATATGGAAGTATTATTGGCGGCTTTGGTACTTGTGGGCCTGTGCGTGTTCGGCCTGTGCTTCAACATCATCTTCAGGAAGGACGGAAAGTTTCCTGAAACAGAGATCGAGAACAACGTGGAGATGCGCAAGAGAGGCATCAAGTGCGCCAAGGAAGAAGAAATGAAACTTTGGGGGAAGAAAAACCCCGACGGCACCCCGGCCGAATGCAGCGAGGGCGGGTGTGCAGGTTGCGGCTCGGCCTCGACTTGCAGATAGTCCACCCTTGTATGGGAATTCTGGGGTATATTACGGTTCCGGATAGGAACAGGCAATCATCGCCGTGAGGCGGGATATTAACAATTAAACTTATTAATTATGAGCTTATTGGCTATTGTCGGACGCCCTAATGTAGGCAAGTCCACACTTTTTAACAGGCTTGTCGGAATGAGACAGGCAATCGTAGACGAGACAGCAGGTGTTACGCGCGACAGACACTACGGAAGGTGCGAGTGGTGCGGAACGGAATTCTCTGTTGTCGACACCGGAGGATACACCTCCAACTCTGACGACATCTTCGAGGAAGAGATCCGCAAGCAGGTCGTCCTCGCCATCGAGGAGGCATCTGTCGTGCTCTTCATGGTAGAGGCCGGCACAGGTATCACTGACTATGACGAGGAGATCGCAGACCTCCTGCGCAGAAGCGGAAAGCCTGTCGTGCTTGCAGTGAACAAGATCGATTCAGGAGAAAAGATGTACGACGCATTCCAGTTCTATTCACTCGGACTGGGAGAGGTCTATAGCATATCCGCTGCCAACGGAGGCGGTACAGGAGACCTTCTGGACGCCATCGTCAAGGAACTTCCTGAGGAAGACCCTGACAAGGACGAGTATCCCGAACTCCCTCACTTCACCATCGTGGGAAAGCCTAACGTCGGCAAGTCATCCCTGACCAACGCCCTTCTCGGCAAGGAAAGGAACATCGTGACCCCTATCGCAGGCACCACGCGCGATTCCATCGCCACCTTATATAACAAGTTCGGACATGAGTTCATGCTGGTGGACACAGCCGGAATGAGAAAGAAGACCAAGGTACACGAGGATCTGGAGTTCTATTCCGTGATGAGATCCATCCGCGCGATCGAGCACTCTGACGTCTGCATCCTCATGATTGACGCCCAGACAGGGATCGAGTCGCAGGACATGGCCATCTTCAACCTCATCCAGAGGAACAAGAAGGGTTGTGTCGTGGTCGTGAACAAATGGGATACAGTGGAGAAGGACAGCAACACCATGAAGGAATATGTGGAGGCCATCAAGGCACGTCTGGCTCCGTTCAACGACCTCCCTATCATATTCACATCCGTCATCAACAAGCAGAGGATCATGGACGTGCTCAACGCAGCGGCACATGTCTATGAGAACTACTCACGCAAGATCAAGACATCCGAACTGAACGAGGCCATGCTTCCGGAGATAGAGAACTATCCGCCGCCTGCATGGAAGGGAAAGTACATCAAGATCAAGTATGTGACCCAACTCCCTACCCGCTCTCCGTCATTTGCCTTCTTCTGCAACCTGCCGCAGTATATCCGCGAGCCGTACCGCCGCTTCCTGGAGAACAAGCTCCGCACGAAGTTCGACTTCCTCGGCTGCCCTGTGCAGGTGTTCCTCAGACAGAAATAACATCTATACCTTAATGCAGATCGTCGCAGAAAAATCGGAGGATTCTTCTGCGACGATAAGAAATCCGGAGCAGATCTCACGACCGGCTCCGGATGAACTATAACCCTATTATTAACAACTAAACTAACCGTAATCTTGTTTTTGCAAACGGCGTGCCAAAGTCAGTGCTTCTGTGATGCGAGCCATGCCGCCGCATAAGAACATGTTGCCTGGCAGACCAGATCGTTTTCGCGAGCATAGTCATACGCAGCCTTGACAAGTTCCGCCGCTATGCCGCGTCCCTTTATCGGTTTTGGAACGAAGGTGTGTTCGATGATCAGTGAATTCCCGCTCAGGAGATAGGAAACGAAAGCATCGTGCCCCTCGACAGTAGTTGCAAAGCGATGCTTGTCATGTTGGTGTCTGATATTGAGTTTCATGGCTATTGATGTTAAGATCGACTTGCCGGGCAATCAAAACCAATGCCAGAGACAATCAGTGATTACGCCTGATTATGTTTAGTTATCATCTTTCCGGCGATTTCTATTCCGGTCACAAGACAGAAGCCTATGAGGGCGAAGATCACCGCGCCAGGGATGTGAAGGTCAACTGTCGGTGTATATGCAGTCACAGCCGCATCCAGGGCCGCTCCTGCTGTTTCTGTTCCAAGTGTCTCGGCGGTTTCCGCAAGCAGAGCCACCTCCGGGAACTGCGAGCAGACGATGGCCTCCATGTTGCTCCAAGGCCAGACCTTCACGAGAGAGCCGATGATGAAACCGGCCAGGACGATGAGAGTCTCCTTATTCCAGCGCGCGAGCAGCCAGTGGAGGAACTTTGAGAACGAAATTATGCCCACAACTGCTCCTACCAGGAAAACAGCAAGGGTCAGGAGGTTGGCACCGATGTTCTCTCCTGCCACCAAGCCCGAAATACATTCCATTATATATTGGTACTTTCCGAGAATCAGCAGGATGAAACTGCCGGAGATTCCAGGAAGGATCATCGCGCAGATGGCGATTGCACCGCTCAGGAATATGAACCAGAGAGCGTCCGGAGTCTTTGTGGGTGAAAGCGTGCAGACCACCACACCAAGGATGCAGCCCAGCACAAGAAAGAGCCCGTCACTCCATTTCCATCCTGAGATTCCGCGCAGGATGAAGATCGACGAAGCCACGATAAGACCGAAGAAGAATGCCCAGGTCTGGATCGGGAAGTCACTCAGAAGCATCTGCATAAGTCCGGCAAGGGACACGATGCTCACACCGATTCCTGCGACGAGAGCAAGAAGGAAAGAACCGTTTATATGTTTCCAGAAATCACGCAGACGTCCTTTAAGAAGAAGTTTCACAGCCTCGGAGTCGATACGCGCGATGGATCCCACGAATTCATCATATATGCCCATTATGAAGGCGATCGTGCCGCCGGAAACGCCAGGAATGACATCAGCCGCTCCCATGCATGCACCTTTTACACTGACTAACAGATAATCTTTAAATTTCCTCATCTTGAATCCTACTATTTAACTTTCTGAACAAACTCGGTGAACTCCGCAAAGATCTGGCGGGAATCCGACCTCAGATCACCGGTGGAAGTCCCTGTGACAACCATATCATAGGCATGTCCCGGAAACGGACAGCGGCCGACCTTGAAACGTGCGCGGACACATTTGCTCATGAATTCTATCGGGAAGTCCCCGTTATCGACCATCGAAATGAAAAGGTCACTCTTTTCCTCCATAAGAGACGCCAGTTTCTCCACGTTTGGAGTACCGAGCCAGTCCAGCCCCTTGCGCAGAAGGGTCTTGTCTATGGTTGTGAGCAGGAGTTCATCCTTACCCAGTTTTCGGAAGTCGAAGAAATAAATGTTCACTTTAAGCCCGTTCGCCTTGCCCCATGCGAGGATATCCTCTTTGAGAAGGTCGAATCCCGCCTCCTCAACGTCGATGACCGCATTTACCGTGCGGATATCGGAAAGCGGGACAAGCCCGGTCTCCAGAGGACATACATATTTACGCAACTTCCTGTCGCGGAAAAATCTCTTGATCCTGTCAAACATAGGCTTACTCTACATTAGGGGTGTTGGCTGCAATGAGTTCCCTGATCTCCTTCTTGGCCGCCTTCCAGCGCGGGATGTCGATCTTTGTCCCGACCACCTCCACCACCTTGGCAGCGATGATGGACCCGATCTCCCCGCAGACCTTCAAAGGCATACCGAGAGAATGTGCATACAGGAATCCTGCCGCATATGTGTCTCCAGCACCTGTCGCGTCCACCGGAGCAGCCGGCCAGGCCTGAATGAAATGATACTCGTCACCGCTCTTGACCATGGATCCGTCCTTTCCAACCTTCACTACAGCAATTTCGCAGTGGCGTGCCAGTTCGTCCAGAGCCTCTTTCGGCTCCAGACCAGTGAATGCCTTGGCCTCAGTCTCGTTTGCAAAGACTATATCCACATATTTCTCGACGATGTCATGCAGGAACACCCGGTTTGATTCCACGACATTGTAAGATGCCATATCTATGGAAATCTTGCATCCGGCAGCCTTTGCCATCTCGACAGCACGACGGATAGTAGCCTGATTCTGAACGAGATATCCCTCGATATGGAAGTAGTCGTATCCTTCAAAATACTCCGGCTTCAGATCCTCCGGGACCAGTTCCAGAGCAGCACCGAGATATACTGCAAAAGTCCTTTCCGCATTTGGAGCGGTGATGAAGACCATTGCCCTTCCCGATGAATGGGCGCCCTTGAGGAGCACCGACTTGATGCCATACTGGGCCTGGTCGCTCTTGAAGAGGTGACCGAGGTCATCGTCTCCGACCTTGCCGATGAAGGCGGATTCCATTCCGAAGATGGCCGTGCCGGTGATGGTGTTAGCCGCAGAGCCGCCTGCCACCAGTTGGACACCCATAGGCTTGAGGGTCTGCCAGATCTTGTCGCCGGTCTCCATATCCACATGCTGCATGCTGCCGCGAGGGAGATGGTACTGCTTCAGAAACGTGTCGTCCGGAAGGACTGCAAGTATGTCGGTCAACGCATTGCCGATACCTAGAATCGATGCCATAAGGTCAAAGTTTTTGATACAACCAAGCAAAGTTACTGAAAAATTCCGTATTTGCCGTTTTTTGGATAAATTTGCAGCCTGTTATGAAGAATATAAAGAAGACATTAAAATATATAGCCTCTCTGGCTCTGGCGGCATTGCTACTGTGGGTGTCGTTCCGCGAGGTAGAATGGAAGGACTTCATCGACGGGCTGAAGGACTGCCGATGGGGTTTCGTCCTGCTTTCTATGGCCGCAGGCAGCACCGCATTCCTGATCCGCGCTCTCCGCTGGCGTCAACTTCTCCTGCCAATCGACGACAGCATCACCCGAACCACCACCTTCAACGGAGTCAACATAGGCAATATCTCCAATTATATATTCCCACGTATCGGTGAATTCGTCCGCTGCGGAGTCATCACGCGCCATTCCGCTCCGGCCGACCCTTCCGACCCGTCTATGAAGAAGGCGACATACGACAAGGTGCTGGGAACTGTGGTCCTGGAACGCAGTTGGGAACTGCTGGTCATGCTCATCATGCTGGCCATAGTCGTAGTCGGAGGATTCGAACGCTTCGGGAACTTCTTCATCGGGCAGATATGGAATCCGATGGCTCAGAGCCTGGATTTCAGCATATGGTGGATTATCCTTGCCATCGCCGTGGCCGGTACTGCCGGTATATATACCACATATATATATAAGGACTCAAACAGTTTCTGCGGAAAGGTATGGGGCATATTCCGTGGCTTGTGGCAGGGTTTTGCAAGTTGCCTGAAGATGGAGAGGAAGTGGTTGTTCTTTGCATACACCGCCCTCATCTGGATGCTGTACTGGCTGATGGCTGCAAGTACCATGTGGGCCGCTCCTTTCCTCGGAGGTCTCGACCTTATAGACGCGCTCTTCCTTTCTCTGGTCGGTGGGCTCGGCTTTGCCGTTCCTGTTCCCGGAGGCATCGGCGCCTTCCATTTCATCATCAGCATGACACTGGCAACGATGTACGGCATACCTGTGGAAATGGGAATAGTCTATGCAACCCTCTCACACACTTCTCAGGCCATAACCCAGATTCTTTTCGGTCTTGGCTCATACGCATATGAGGCTATAAGAAAATGAATGTATTCGTAGGACTTTTCATAATCCTGGCCTTTCTGGTCATAGGAAACTATAATGTTCCCCTTTGTTTGGACAGGGGTTAAGTCCTCTTAAGTTAAATCCTG
>CAZMNZ010000074.1:0-10481 GCA_964567765.1 uncultured Muribaculaceae bacterium | reverse complement strand
GGCCGCGGAACCTGCGATGCCAAGGGACAGATAATGGCGATGTATGAGGCGTGTCTCGCTCTGGAAGCGAAGGGATACACCGGCTTCGGCCTACTTCTGCTGGCCGGGGAGGAGACCGGATCCTTCGGTGCCAAGGCTTTCCGTGAGGCTCATCCTGGTGCCGAGTGGCTGGTGGTGGGAGAGCCGACAGACAACTGCATGGCTTCTGCCAGCAAGGGAACAAAGGCTTTCGAGGTTATATTCACCGGGAAGGCCTTCCATTCCGGATATCCACAGTACGGAAGCAGCGCGGTGGAGCATTTCAACGATTTCATGAATGCCCTCCGCAGCATAGGTTTCCCTAAGGATGAGGTGCTGGGCGACACGACCTTCAATGTGGGGCGTCTAGTGAGCGACAATCCTCAGAACATCCTCAGTGACAGGCTTTCATGCAGGGTATATTTCAGGACGACCTTCGAGTCGGACGAGATGGTGGGGAATGTGATGAAGAACATGGCCGGTCCGGATGCCCGTCTGCGTTTTGGCCGCTCCCGTGTGCAGGACGGATCGGATGTTGTGGCCAGAGAGGTCGCTCCGTGGCAGAAGGCTATGAGTGTTGTTGCCCTTGGTGGTGACACTCCGACCAGGTATGAGGTTCTGGAGGGCTTCCCGTCCAAGCCGGTGGCATTCGGAAGCGACGCCCCTCAACTTACGAACTTCCGTCACAAGATCCTCTGCGGCCCCGGTTCCATCCTGGTCGCCCATCGTGATGAGGAGCACATATCCCTCGCCGACCTGGACGCCGCAGTGGAAAATTATATAAGGATATACGAACAGATAAGTGGTTGATAGAATTATAGACAAGACCGTCAGGCGCTGAATCGGTCAAAACTCTGCCTGTCGGTGTCACATGATTATATAGGTAAAGTGTTGCTTGATCATTTTGAAATATAAGGTCATGAACAATGTTGAAATATGTTGGTGGATTCTTTTTCGTGTCATGCTGAACGAAGTGAAGCATCTTTGAGGCAAAGATCCTTCGCTGCGCTCAGGATGACAGATGAAAGGTTCTCAGGATGACGGAAGCTAATGATTTGAAAATATAAGGTTAGGAACTCGGAGCGAAGCGACCAAGTCCCCTCTCTGAGAGAGGTCGTGAGCGAAGAGCAAACAGCCCGGTGGGCTTTTGCAGCGAGCAGCACGGAGTGACGGACATTTAGGGGAGAGGCAACGAAATAATATCATATGCCTGCACGCCCTTCGCCAGTAGCAGTGATTACATATAAAGTGGAATAAAGAGATAACGTTGAAAATATGATAGTGATGAAATTTGGTGGCACCTCGGTAGCGAATTTCGAGGCGATCACAAGAACAATCTTCATAATCGGTGGCAAACTGGATCAGAAGCCGGTTGTGGTGGTGTCTGCTCTTTCGAAGGTGACTGACCTTCTTTACAGGATTTCTGATACGGCAGCGTCAAGGAATGCGTCAGAGATGGAGGCGCTTCTGGCTCAGTTGCGCGAACGCCATGTGAATCTGGCAGGCGAACTGCTGGAGCAGAGCCCGATGCTCAAGGATGAGGCTGTGGCTGAGGTGAACCGCATATGCGACTCCTTAGACTCTCTTGCGCGTGCAGTCTGTGCGGTGGGCGAACTTTCGGACAGGAACAAGGCCATCATAATCTCCAACGGAGAACTTCTGTCATCGACCGTGATCTGCTTTGCCATGAACGCAAAGGGAATCAGAACCGGCTTCATCGATGCCCGTACCATGATGGTGACCAATGACTCCTATCTGAAGGGCGAACCCGTTGTGGATGAGATACTTGCAAGGGTTCCCGGTAAGGTGGCCGAGGCGTATGAGGGCAAGGATGCCGTTATCACTCAGGGCTTCATCGCTTCCAACCTCAAGGGGGAACAGACTGTCCTCGGACGAGGCGGCTCAGACTATTCGGCATCGCTGATCGGTCTTGCAGTGGATGCTGAAAGGATTGAAATATGGACGGACGTGGATGGAGTGCGCTCGGCCGATCCACGCAAGGTGGCCAACACCAAGTACCTTGAGAAGATCTCTTTTGAAGAGGCAGCCGAGATGGCTCATTTCGGAGCGAAGGTGCTTCATCCGCTGACCATCGAGCCGGCTGTGAAAAAGAATATACCTATATATGTTCTCAACTCCATGAACCCTTCGGGAAAGGGTACGGCCATCCTGCGCAACGAACTCATTGAAGATGGTGTGAAGTCAGTTTCATTCAAGGAGAACATACGTGTGATCAACATCTTCTCCATGAGGATGATCAACACTTCCGGCTTCCTCCGTCGCGTGTTCGAGATATTCAGCGAAAGCAAGGTGTCGGTGGACCTCATCAGTACGTCCGAGGCCAATATTTCCGTTACTGTGGACGCTTCCGAGAAGATAGATTCTGTGGTGGAGCAACTCTCTGAGTTCGCTGAGGTTATCGTGGATGACGACAAGTCGCAGGTCTCTGTGATCGGAAAGAACATCGTGAAACTCAACGGAATGCTGAAGAGGACCTTCACCCCGCTGAAGAAGTGCAATGTGTATATGATCTCGCAGGGAGCGTCTTTCGTGAACATCAGTTTCGTGGTTGACCGCGAGGAACTCACAGAGGTCGTGCAGTCCCTCCATCACCACCTTTTCGAGACCCCGGAAGAACTTGAAACCTTCTAGCGGAATATAAGGTCGGCATATTCATGAATAAAGTGGAAATATGTTGGTGGATTCTTTCTGGTGTCATGCTGAACGAAGTGAAGCATCTTTGAGGCAAAGATCCTTCGCTGCGCTCAGGATGACAGAAGACAGGTCGCTCAGGTTGACAGATTGAAGGTTGCTCAGGGCGATAAGGGCAAATGATTTGAAAATATAAGGTTAGAAAATATGAAAATACTTATAAGTGGCTACGGCAAAATGGGCAAGATGATCGAGAAGATCGTCCTCTCCCGTGGTATTGAGTATGCCGGCTGGAGCGAGGCCATCACAGAAACCGATCCGGCCCTTGCAAAGGAATGCGTGTGCATTGATTTTACGACTCCGGCTGCGTTCAGGGCCAATTACAGGTTCCTGGCGGGGAACTTCAAGGCGGTGGTTGTCGGGACCACCGGATGGGCAGATATAAAGGATGAGGTGGTGGCATATTTCGAGAAATGCGGCACCCCGATGATCTGGGCGTCGAACTTTTCCATCGGCGTGAACGTGTTCTTCGCCGTGACCGACTATATCACCAGGCTCCTCGGAGAGACCGGAGGCTACAGCCCGTATATGGTCGAGATGCATCACTGCCACAAACTGGATGCCCCAAGCGGAACCGCCCGCTCGCTGGGAGATATCGTGGACGCGAACATGGGGACTCACACCGACATCCAGTCAGTGCGCTGCGGAGAGATCCCCGGCATCCACACCATCGGTTTTGAAGGCGCGAACGACCGCATCACGATGACCCATGAGGCCTTCTCCCGTGAGGGATTTGCCGCAGGAGCCGTTGAGGCAGCCCTCCGCACGGAAGGCCTGACCGGAGTCCATGAATTCAAGACCGTTATGGGACTGTAGCCACCTCGGAGCGTAAATTTTAACGGCGTTGGCCGTATGCGCTGGGATCGTCAGTCAATAAAATGGCCAAAACTCTGCCTGTCGGTCCCCAAAAACGGGCAAAACAGGCCGTTTTGACCACCATCAGGCAGAAAAACGGGCAAAACTCTGCCTGTCGGTCTCAGGACCAGCGATCGGCCGTCGCTCGACAAACATGCCCCTGGAAGGAATCGCTTAGTTAAGATATATTGAATTGAAGAAACACAGTTGAGAACTCGGAGCGAAGCGACCAAGTCCCTTTCCCGAGGAAAGGGATTTAGGGAAAGGGTAGTATGAACATATTTTCATATTCCTGCATTTCCCTGGAAGGAATCGCTTAGTTAAGATATATTGAATTGAAGAAACACAGTTGAGAATATGAAACATATAGATCTTTCAGGCTGCGGAACAGCCCTGATAACACCGTTCAAAGGCGGGGAAGTCGATTATGAGGCTTTCGCATCCCTGGTGGACAGGCAGGTGGCTGCCGGCATAGATGTGCTCGTACCTCTCGGCACGACAGGCGAGACTCCATGCCTCGAAGACGATGAGCGCATCAAGGTGCTTCAGGTGGCGAAGGAGCACAGCAACGGGCTACCAATTGTGGTGGGAGGCGGAACGAATTCCCTTCAGCACACCATCAGAAGCATGCAGATGCTGGAGCCGCACGGCGTGGATGCCTTCCTTATAGTCGTGCCATATTATAATAAGCCCACTCAGGAAGGACAGTACCGGTATTTCAAGGCGGTGGCCGAATCGACAGACAAGCCGATCGTTCTGTATAACGTTCCGGGCCGCACTGGAGTGAATATGGCGGCGGAAACTGCCCTCAGACTTGCCGAGATAGATAACATAGTGGCGATCAAGGAGGCGTCAGGGAACAAGGAACAGATTCTCCAGATCCTGCGCAATGCTCCGGAAGGCTTCCAGGTCCTGAGCGGAAACGACGACGACACTCTCTGGATGATGGAGAACGGTGGTGCGGGAATCATAAGCGTGGCGTCCAATGTGGCTCCGGAACTTCTTGCGGAGTTTGTGGGAGCGATACGTAAGTACGAATGGGAAAAGGCCCGTGAACTGGAAGCGCGTCTGACTCCTCTCTTCGTGAACTGCTTCGTGGAGAGCAATCCGATTCCGGCAAAGGCGGCGATGGCAGCAATGGGACTGATAGAGAACGAACTCCGTCTGCCTCTCGTGCCGGCACAGCAGAAGACGTATGACCTGATGGCGGCGACAGTCCGCGGTCTTGGGTTATGTGACTGACAGTTGTGACATGAAACGCCACTTTCGTGTCACAGTACTCGAGAAAAACAATAGAATTCAGTGAAAACGACCACCACTGTGTCATGGATTCAACCAAACACGTCACAGTGGTCAAATAAACAGACAATGACAGAAAAAGACAGATTCTATCAGACGATAGCCGACCTTGAAGCCGGCAGGATAAGGGTAGCCGAGAAGATCAGCGGCGAGTGGAAGGTGAACTCATGGGTGAAGGAGGTGATACTGAGCGGTTTCCGTCTCGGCAAACTCACAGATATGACCCAGGGCCAGTTCTCTTTCTTTGACAAGGATACGATCCCGACCAGAATGTTTAACGAGCAGAGCGGAGTGCGTATAGTTCCAGGCGGAAGCAGTGTCCGTGCCGGTGCATATCTGGCTCCGTCCGTAATCATGATGCCACCTGCATATGTGAATATAGGAGCGTATGTGGACGAAGGAACCATGATCGACTCCCATGCTCTCGTGGGCTCGTGTGCGCAGGTCGGAAAGCATGTGCATCTTTCGGCCGCTTCCCAACTCGGAGGCGTTCTGGAGCCGGTGGGTGCCCTTCCTGTCATCATCGAGGACAACGTCTTCATCGGAGGAAACTGCGGAATCTATGAAGGAACCATCGTGAAGGAGAATGCCGTGATAGGTACTGGCGTGATAATCAATGCTTCCACTGCGATATTCGATGCGACGACAGGCGAATATATACGTGCCAATGAGAACGGGCAGATGGTGGTTCCGGCCGGTGCCGTGGTCGTGGCCGGTAGCCGTCCGATCAGCAAGGGACCTGGAGCGGAGCAGGGTATCCATCTCTATTGTCCGGTCATCGTAAAGTACCGTGACCAGAAGACTGCGGGCTCCATCACTCTTGAGGATATGCTCAGATAAAAGATCCTTCGCTGTCGCTCAGGATGACAGGTGAAAGGTCGCTCAAGATGACAAGTGGATGGCCATTCGGGATGCCAGGTCAGGGCTGTCATTCTGAACGGAACGAAGTGTAGTGAAGAATCTTTATGATGAATATGTACGATAACAAGTTTTCCGAGGACGTGTCCTCCTTCTTCCGCTCCCCGGTGAGGGAGATCTTCAAGAGGGTGGATCTCAATTCCATATATTCCTTCGCGGGAGGCTATCCTTCTGCGGAGACATTCCCGCTTGAGGAAATAAGGCAGACCATGTCCGAGGTAATCGACAGATATGCCGGAAAGGCCTTCCAGTATGGTGCCACCCAGGGCGTGCCCGAACTGCGTGAGGCTGTGGCGGCAAGGTATGGCGTGCCTGTGGAACGGGTCCAGATCACATCCTCTTCCCAGCAGGGAATAGATGTCTGCACGAGGATCCTTGTGAATCCCGGTGACGTGATCCTGACATCCAACCCGTCGTATCTGGGTGCCCTTCAGTCCTTCTGCTCATACAGGGCAGATATCAGGGGAATATCCCACAATCCTGATCTGGCGGCATTTAAAAAGGCCTATGAAACGGTTCTTGCCCAGGTCAAGGCGGAGGGAAAGCAGGTGAAGTTCCTGTATATGATTCCGGATTTCCAGAACCCTTCGGGAGAATCCCTGACCCTGGAAGAAAGGAAGATGCTTGTGTCGCTTGCTCAGGAACATGATTTCCTGATAGTCGAGGACAGCCCGTACAGGGAACTCCGCTATGAGGGTGAGCATATCCCGACCATGTACTCGCTGGCTCCGGACCATGTCATCCATCTCGGGTCTTTCTCCAAGATATTCGCTCCGGGTTTCCGACTGGGATGGGCGATTGCGCATCCGGAGATTCTGGACAAGATATATGTCTGCAAGCAGTCTCTGGACCTCTGTCCTCCGATCTTCGACCAGTATGTGGCAGCGGAGTTTCTGAATTCAGGACGGCTCGACGCCAATCTGGAGAAGACCATAGCATTATACAAGGGCAAGCGTGACCTGCTCCTGTCCCTTTTGGACGAACATATGCCGGAAGGAGTGACCTGGACCCGTCCTGAAGGTGGACTTTTCCTTTTTCTGACCATGCCGGAAGGATTCGACGCCGTGAAGTTCTACGACACTGCCCTTGATGCGGGAGTGGCCTATGTGGCCGGAGAATTCTTCCATCCTGACAGAAGCGGAAAGAACACCATGCGTCTGAACTTCTCGTTCATGACTCCTGAGAGGATCACAGAGGGGATCCGCCTCCTGGCCAGCCTCCTGCAGAAATGGAAGGGTGCGGCCCAAATGGTTGATATTTAATTATTTATGGCCATTAGGGTGGTCGTTTTGTCCCGCCCTAATATTAGTAAAATGTTGAATGATAACGTGTTGCGTTGCGCGATGAGATTCTATAAATACCAGGGCGCAGGAAACGACTTCCTGATAGCCGACAACAGGGACGGTCATATAACCGAGAAGGACGGGATCCTTACCGCCGTCCTCGAAGACGGAACCGTCTGGTCAAGAGCAATATCCGAGCTGTGTGACCGCCGTTACGGGGTCGGGGCAGACGGGCTTATGCTCCTTGATGCAGGGGGCGGGACCTCAGCGCATGCCTCAGCAAACCCGGTCTCGGCAGACAATGGGGGCGGGACCTCAGTGCATACCTCAGCAAACACGGTCTCGGCAGACAATGCCACCGACTTCCATATGACCTACTTCAACTCAGACGGCTCAGGCGGAATGATGTGCGGCAACGGCGGCAGATGCATAGTCGCTTTCGCGTATGACTGTGGAATACCTGGGGAAAAGGTGGACGCACAGGGAACTGTCAGATATTGCTTTACTGCTGCGGATGGCCCTCACGAGGCATTTGTCCTGGAGGTGACTCAGTCAGGAAAGACCATCAGACTCGGAATGAAGGATGTCTGTGAAGCAATCCGCTACGACTCTCTCACAGGAACCGAAGTCCCTTCCGACGGCTTTTTCCTGGACACCGGCACGCGTCATTATGTGCGTCTGGTGAAAGACGTTGACTCATATGATGTCGTGGGAGAGGGAAGGAATATAAGGTATAATGCACAGGAACTTCAGCCGGTCGGTGCGAATGTGAATTTCGTCGAACCATCGTCCGAAATGTTGAAGGTCCGTACCTATGAGAAGGGAGTCGAGGACGAGACCTTTGCCTGCGGGACAGGAATCGTGGCTTCCGTTCTTGCTGCATACGTTGCAGGAAAAGCCCCTGTATCAGTTGCGGAAGAAGGAAGATTATCCTGCAATGTACAGGCGAAGAGAGACCGACTTTCAGTCGATTTCGTGCCGGCGGAAAATGGTCTTGCAAGCGACGTACACCTCACGGGCCCCGCTGTAAAAGTCTGTGAAGTCTCTTTCTAAAGACTTCTATTGCTCTACAATCCCTACCATCCTCCCTCTCGAAATGTGATAAAATGAGAGAGACTAAAAACTCCTGGATTATTGTCATGCCGCTGACCTCCCTGAGACGGGGTTCTGAGAAGGGTGGTGAACAATCCCCAGCAGAGCGATCTGGACTCTTACGAGTCTCATCTCAAGATGTTTGCGGCGATATTCAAGAGCGCGCTTCGTGACTATAGAAAGCGAGCTCTACATCAGTCTGGACAAGAAGATGGACAATGCCGAGGTGCCGATAGACACGGTGGATGCCGACGGAAACCTCGTCACATATTCCATTCAGAAGATATATCATGTGCATATAATCTTCCAGCTCCAGCATGGCGGTGAAACGGAGTACCACCAGTTCAGGATATCCATGACGCGCAACGGCGTACAGGCAATTGATGAAATTTGATTTGCTTCTTCGGGAAAACTATGTATTTTTGCGTCCGTTAATTTACAAGTATAGATGAAGAAGACATTTTTTATTTTTATCGCAATTTTTTCTTTGGCTTCATGCCTGAAGGATGGCGGCTTTACGGACACCAGGCCGGTTTATGCCACTTTCGAATACTCCGGCATGGATTACACAAAACTTTTTGGCAAGGACAGCCTGTTCTTCGAGTCCGATATGGGATATGGCCTCGGTTGGGAGTATATGGCCTTCCTTCATAAGGTGGATACATCAGTTACGGATAATTGGGTGTTTCAGGGAGGCGTGATGCTGTCATATCTGAAGGGAAAGACCTTTGATCCGGCTGACAGCCTCTCCATGGCTCAGAGCGACAGCCTTATGTATGCGGACAACAGGTTCAGGGCGAATTCACAGGCGGATCCTCTTTACGGCATGACATATCTTGTGTACCATCAGAACCAGGATCCTGCTCTGATGCCGCAGCACGATGTGGAGTTCCTTGCTACCAGTGTGGGTGCCTGTCAGCCGCTGATGTGCTTTGTGAACAATACGAACTATGTGGCGTATAAGGTTGCTCAGACTTTTGAGGACGGAGACAGGCTCACCCTCAAGGCGACAGGCTATCTCGATGGCGCAAAGACAGGAGAGGTCTCGATGGAACTGGCGGATTTTTCAGCCAGGAAGGATTCTATAGTGTCGACATGGACCAAGTTTGACCTCAACGGTCTGGCAAACGTGGATTTTGTGGATTTTGATGTCATCTCCACCAAGGCAGATGTCCCTGGAGATTTCTGCCTGGACTGTTTCGTGACCTCAGTGACAATCAGTTATTAAAGCAGACCATCGGGAACTTCCATGATGAGTTCCCGGTTCTCAGGATCAACAGAAATTATCAGATCTTCATGGAGCGGTATCATTACTGCTCCATTTTCTGTTTCCACCTCTATGCACGGATTGTTCGGGATGTCGATGAAGTCTGTGATTTCTCCGACTTCGTATAGTTCCATCTCTTCTTCATCATCGTCATTTCGACCGGAGTGAAGCGAAGTGGAGAACTCCCCTGCCGGAGCCAGCAGCATCCATCCCACAAGTGCCGCAAATCCGTCCTCTTCAAGAGTCATCTCGGGAAGACCGTCTTCCTCTATATATACCGCCTTTCCTGCGATTTCCTCGACATCTTCCTGAGAACAGATGTCTGTCAGGCGGACAAGGGCCTTGGTGTTGCCCCTTTTCTGGAATGATTCAATGTAAAAAGGAACCGGAAGTCCATCGAATATGATGAACACCGGTTCCTGTAGGTTGATATCTTCAGGAGCGATTTCGCGGAAACCCAGTACGAGTTCCCCGTCGGTACCGTTAGATTTCAGAACCTGAGCGACCTGCAGCATGGCAGAATTACTCAGCGCTTTCAGCTGGTGCTTCCTCAGCTGCAGCAGCTTCCTGTGCAGCCTTCTCGGCAGCGGCAGCCTCGGCAGCTGCACGAGCAGCCTCCTCAGCCTCAGCCTTTCTCTTGGCGATAGCCTCAGCTCTCTCCTGATTTACCTTAGCCTCAGCCTCGACTGCAGCCTTGTAAGCAGCAGCAGCGTCCTTGCTAAGTCCCTCCTTCTTTGCGTTGATCTTTGCAGCCTTCTCTGCCTTCCATGCAGCAAGCTTAGCGTCAGCCTGCTCCTGAGTGAGAGCGCCCTTCTTTACACCACCCTCAAGGTGCTTTGCAAGGAGTACACCCTCGTATGAGAGGATACGCTTTGCAGTGAGGGTAGGCTGAGCACCTACGTTAAGCCATGCAAGTGCGCGCTCGCTGTTGAGAACGATAGTTGCAGGGTTTGTGTTAGGGTTGTAAGAGCCGATCTGCTCAATGAAACGACCATCGCGAGGTGCGCGTGAATCAGCCACAACAATGTGGAAGAATG
>CAZMNZ010000073.1:0-10624 GCA_964567765.1 uncultured Muribaculaceae bacterium | reverse complement strand
GTTGCACGCGGATGCTTCCTTGTTGATGTTTCAGTCAGCAAAGATAATGATATTGTCGTAACAATCGAATCGGAAAACGGAAAAATTGAACTTGACGACTGTGTGGCTCTGAGCCGTTACTTCGAGACTCGGTTCGATCGTGAGGTGGAGGATTATTCTCTGACCATGACTTCCGCGGGACTTGACCAGCCGTTCAAGGTGCTCAGACAGTTCGAGAAGGCTGTCGGAACCAAGGTGGAGGTCCAGCTCAAGGGAGGGAAGAAGATGGTGGCGCTGCTTGAGGCTGCTGATCAGGAGAGCGTGACCTTGAAGTACTCCATGAAGGAGGCCGTCGAGGGTAAGAAAAAGAAGGAACTTGTGGAGCATGTGGACCGCTTCACCATGGATCAGGTCAATTCTGTCCGTCCGTTTATAGAATTTTAGGCTGTCCCTGTCATGTCGAGCTTGACGAGACATCCGTAAACAGAAAGACAAAACAATAAAAATATAAAACAGAAAATGGAAAAAATCGAACTGAAAGACGCCTTTGCCGAGTTCAAGAACCAGAAGAACATCGACAGGGCAACAATGATGGGTGTGCTTGAGGACGTATTCAGGACTCAGATCACCAAGACTTACGGATCTGCAGACAACTTCGATATCATCGTGAACGTCGACAAGGGAGACTGCGAGATCTATTGGAACAGGGAAGTCGTTGAAGAGGTGGAGGACCCGAACACACAGATCGCTCTTGACGATGAGGCGCTTGACGATGATTATGAGATAGGAGAAACTTTCGCGAAAAAGATCGAGCTCAAGGACTTCGGCCGCCGAGGTATCCTGAACATCCGTCAGAACCTCCAGGGCCGTATCATGGATATCGAGAAGGCCAACCTGTATAACAAATATGTAGGAAAGATCGGCGAGATCTTCACAGGCGAGGTATATCAGACATGGGCCAAGGAAGTCCTCATCCTTGACGAGGACGGAAACGAGCTCAGACTGCCTAAGCATGAGCAGATTCCGGGCGAGCACTTCAAGAAGAACGACACCGTACGCGCCATCATCAAGAGCGTGGAGATGAAGAACAACACCACTCCGTATATCGTCCTTTCGAGAACCACTCCTGAGTTCCTTGAGAAGCTCTTCGAGCAGGAGGTACCTGAAATCTACGACGGTCTGATCACCATCAAGAAGGTTGTCCGTGTACCGGGCGAGCGTGCGAAGGTCGCTGTCGAGTCATACGACGAGAGGATCGATCCTATCGGAGCATGTATCGGTGTGAAGGGATCACGTATCATCGGAATCGTGCGTGAACTCCGTAACGAGAACATCGACGTCCTCCAGTGGACAAGCAACACTCAGCTCCTTATTCAGAGAGCACTTAACCCTGCAAAGATCTCATCCATCGTTCTCGGTGGCGAGGAAGACAAGATCAAGGTATATATGCTTCCTGACGAGGTGAAGAAGGGTATCGGTAAGGGTGGATGCAATATCCGTCTGGCCGGCATGCTCGTAGGAAAGGAGATTGAGGTATGGAGAGAACTTCCTGATACAGACGATGTTGATGAGGAAGAGGACGTACTGCTCAGCGAGTTCGATGACGTCATCGAGGGATGGATCATCGAGAAGCTTCAGGGCATCGGCTGCGACACTGCAAAGAGCGTTCTTGCTCTGTCTGCTGAGGATATTGCCAAGAGGGCTGACCTTGAGGACGAGACAGTTGAGGAGATCCTCGACATCCTCCGTGCGGAATTTGAAGATGACGAAGAATAAGAATTTAAACAGGGGTAATTCAATATGGCAGAAATAAGATTAAGTAAACTTACAAAGCAATTCAGCATCGGACTTGCCAGACTCGTTGAGTTTCTCAATGAGAAGGGAGCCAATGTGGATATGAATCCGAATGCAAAGATTTCGGACGAGTATCTGCCGGCTATCGAGGCGAAGTTCGGTGAAGACCTTAAACTTAAGAAGGACTCGGAGAAGGTGACCATCAAACTCAAGGAGATCATTGAAATGGGATCCAAGAAGAAGCTGGGTCGCGAAGAGGAGGTGCCTGAAAGAGAGGTGGTGATCAAGAGCAATGCCCTGAACACCGAGGCTCCTAAGGCGCAGCCTGTGGAAGAAAAGACTGTGGAAACCGTGAAGGAGGAACAGGCTCCTGTAGTGGCCGAGACTCCTGTCGTTGAGAAGCCTGAGCCGGAAGCGGCACCGGTAGAGAAGCCGGTCGGCCCGAAGGTCATAGACAAGATTGACCTTTCACAGTTCGACAAGAAGCCTGCAAAGGCTGAGACTCCAGCAGAGCCGGTAGCGGCTCCGGAGACAGAGCCAGCAGCGGATCCTGCACCAGCACCAGCGCCGGAAGTCGCCCCAACCCCAGCGGCAGAACCGGTAGCAGAGGAGGCTCCTGCAAAGACAGAGCCTCGCGAGGTGAAGATCCAGGTGGAGAGACTTGCCGGTCCTAAGGTTGTGGACAAGATCGACCTTTCGCAGTTCGACAAGAAGAAAAAGAAGAAGAGAGAGAGGATAGAAAAGGGTGGCAGCCAGAAGGTGGATGTCACAAAGGTGGAGGCTGTGAATAACAGCAAGAAGGACAAGAACAAGGGCGGAAATGCGGCTCAGCAGCAGAATCAGAACGGCAAGAACGGTAAGAAGAACCGTCGCGACAGAGGCGGTGACAAGTTCAAGCCGGCAATGACGGAGGCGGAGCAGGAGGAGATGCAGAAGGAGATCCAGAAGCAGATCAAGGAGACATACGCCCGCATGAACGAAGGAAAGAAGAACAACTTCGGAGCAAAGCACAGAAAGGAGAAGAGGGAACTTGCATCACAGAGGATGCAGGAGGAGATGGAGATGCAGGAAATGGAGCAGAAAGTGCTCAAGGTGACCGAGTTCGTGACAGTGAACGATCTCGCGACCCTTATGAACAACACTCCTGTGACCAAGGTCATCGGAGCCTGCATGAGTCTCGGAATGATGGTGTCCATCAACCAGCGTCTCGACGC
Source organism: uncultured Muribaculaceae bacterium (assembly GCA_964567765.1). Classification (GTDB taxonomy): domain Bacteria; phylum Bacteroidota; class Bacteroidia; order Bacteroidales; family UBA932; genus Cryptobacteroides. Next base: position 7,637 of record CAZMNZ010000073.1, on the reverse strand, counting down.
GGAGACCCTCGTCCTCGTTGCCGAGGAATTCGGATATGAAGTCGAGTTCGTGACCGCCAACCTTACTGATGCCATTGCTCAGGGCGAGGCCGAGGATTCGGAGGAAGATCTCCTCCCTCGTCCGCCGGTGATCACCGTGATGGGACACGTTGACCACGGTAAGACATCACTCCTCGACCACATCCGCCAGGCCAATGTGATCGCGGGTGAGGCCGGAGGTATCACCCAGCACATCGGTGCATATAATGTGAAACTTCCTGACGGACAGCGTATCACCTTCCTTGATACTCCAGGTCACGAGGCGTTTACTGCGATGCGTGCCCGTGGAGCCAAGATGACTGACGTCGCCATCATCATCGTCGCTGCCGACGACTGCATAATGCCGCAGACTGTCGAGGCCATCAACCATGCCCAGGCTGCAGGTGTGCCTATGGTGTTTGCGATCAATAAGATCGACAAGCCCGGTGCCAACCCTGACAAGATCCGCGAGCAACTCTCGCAGATGAACATTCTGGTCGAGGACTGGGGCGGAAAGTACCAGTGCCAGGAGATCTCCGCGAAGAAGGGTATCAATGTCGATCTTCTTCTTGAGAAGGTGCTTCTTGAGTCAGAGATGCTCGACCTCAAGGCTAACCCTAACAAGAGGGCTTCCGGTGCGGTCATCGAGTCGTCTCTGGACAAGGGTAGGGGATATCTCGCTACCATCCTCGTCCAGAACGGAACTCTCAAGGTGGGTGATGTGATGCTCTCAGGATGCTTTACAGGCCGCGTGAAGGCTATGTTCAACGAGCGTGGACAGAAGGTGGAGGAGGCTGGTCCTTCGACTCCTGTGTCAGTCCTCGGTCTTAACGGAGCGCCTACTGCAGGTGAGACCTTCGTAGTGATGGCTGACGAGAAGGAGGCTAAGGATATCGCCAACAAGCGTGAGCAGCTCATCCGTATCCAGGGCATCAAGACCCAGAAGCATATGACTCTCGAGGAGATCGGACGCCGTATCGCCATCGGAAACTTCAAGGAACTCAATGTCATCGTCAAGGGCGACGTGGACGGTTCTGTCGAGGCTCTCTCGGATTCAATCATCAAACTCTCTACGGAGGAGGTACGCGTGAATGTGATCCACAAGGCTGTGGGTGCGATTTCAGAATCGGATATCCTTCTGGCTGCTGCATCGGATGCGATCATCATCGGTTTCCAGGTGCGTCCTATGCCTTCTGCGCGTAAACTTGCTGAGAAGGAGGAGATCGAGATCCGTCTCTACTCTGTCATCTACGACTGTATCAACGAACTCAAGAGCGGTATCGAGGGTATGCTTGAGCCTGAGCAGAAGGAGCTTGTCACTGCAACTGCCGAGGTTCAGGAGACATTCAAGATATCGAAGGTGGGAACCATCGCAGGATGTATCGTTCGCGAAGGAAAGCTCCAGAGAACTGCGAAGGTGCGCGTGATCCGCGACGGTATCGTGGTCTACACCGGAGAACTCGGATCCCTCAAGAGGTTCAAGGACGATGTCAAGGAAGTCCACATGGGTATGGACTGCGGTCTGAACATCCAGGGCTACAACGACATCAAGATCGGCGACGTTGTCGAGGCCTATACAATAGAAGAGATCAAGAGAACGCTCTAAGGCATCCTCCTGACCGGACAGTATTTAAAATGAAACGGCTCGAAGCATTGCTCCGAGCCGTTTCATTTTATTTCAATGCGGCGATGGTGGCGGCGACGCGGCGGGCGGTCGTGCGGACTGTGCCGTAAGGGTCGTCTTCCGAGCCCATGGCAACTTCCGGGTTGCAGAATATCATGCCGCTTTCAACAGGCTCTCTGGCAGAGAAGTGAAATTCGCGGGCTCCGGTCAGTCTGGCGATTTCCGCAATATTACCTTCCTTTACTCCGCAGCCTGGCATTATTATGATCCTGTCTCCGGCTTTCTCTACCAGTTCGGCCAGAAGGGTGGCGCCTTCCAGAGCAGTTGGCATGCATCCGGATGTCAGGATTCTGGCGCAACCGAGTGAGATTATGTCTTCAAGTGCCTTGAATGGGTCTGCACTGTGGTCAAATGCCCTGTGGAATGTCACCGGTGTGTCTCCTGCGGCCCGCATAAGCGGCTTCATCGCATCCATATCCACTGATCCGTCTGGAGTGAGGCAGCCGAATACGAGGCCGTCTGCTCCCAGTTCGCGTGCTGTCCTGATGTCATAGGCCATCTCGCGGAGTTCCTCTTCGCTGTAGAGGAAATCTCCACCGCGTGGCCTGATTATCACATTAAGTCCTATGTTTATGCTTTCCCGGGCACTCCTGATCATGCCGTATGATGGTGTCGTACCGCCTTCGGGAATCCCGGCGCAGAGTTCCACCCTGTGTGCCCCGCCCTCCTGCGTAGCCAGACAACTGGCAACGGAATTTGCGCATATCTCAAATCGGTACATGAGAATCCTGATCTTCTGCTATCTTATTACGATTTCATATGGCAGACGTGCATATGTCTTGCCGGTTTCAGTAGCCTTGGCATTCATGAAGGCCTGCTCCACATTCTCAAGTGCTGTTCCCGAGAATACAGACGGGGTGGTGCCTCCGAATGATTCCAGCAGCATTTCCAAGGTGCTCTGAGGCTTAGGATATTCCAGCACCTGCACGTCACTCAGGCTTGTCACTCCGTCGATTGAGAGCGCAGCATAAGTGAGCGCATCCTGAATGTTTCCTATCTCGTCAGCAAGGCCGTTGGCAACAGCCTCTGCTCCTGTCCATACACGTCCCTGGGCAAGGCTTTCCACCTTCTCAGATGTCATGTCTCTTCCTTCCGCCACGATGCCGGTGAAGCGTGAATATACATTTTCAACAGTCTTCTGCATATATGCCGTCTCTGCCTTGGTGAGCGGTCTGAGGCAGTTGTACATATCCGCATGCTCGTTTGAGTTGACAGGTGTTACATTTACATGAAGTTTTCTGTCAAGTGTTCCGCTGAAATCCGGGATGATGCTGAACACTCCGATGGATCCCGTGAGGCTTGTCGCATCGGTGTATATCTTGTTGCAACCTGCTGATATCCAGTATCCTCCTGAGGCGGCATAGTCACCATATGATGCGATTACCGGCACACGTTCCTGAAGCAGGTCCACTTCCGCCTTGATCTTCTCTGCTGCAAGCACGCTTCCGCCAGGGGAGTTGACTCTGAGCACCACGGCCTTGACAGTGGTGTCGCGACGTACGTCAGATATGATCTTCGCGAATCTGTCTCCGGCCACCTGCTTGTTGTCATTACCGTCCACTATGTTTCCCTCTGCATAGATCACAGCCACCTTTGCCTTGGCCTTGAGATTGAGAGGAGTCTTCAGTTTTGCATAGTCCTGGATGCTGATTGACTTCACATCCTTGTAGTTTTCAGTCACATACAGGTCGCAAAGCTTCTGCTGCAACTGCTCTCTGGTGAGGAGCTCGTCCACGAGACCCTTCTCCATCCAGTCAGAAGGAAGAACGAGTTCCAGGTCATTGAGAATCTCGTTGAGAGCGTCAGTCGTAAGACCGCGTGACTCGGCGATCTGGCTTGCCCAGCTCTCCCACATCGAATCGATCATAGCCTCGTTCTGCTCAAGGTTTTCCTTGCTGGAAGAACTTCTGACGAACATTTCTCCTGCTGATTTGTATTTTCCGTGGCGGATGAGCTGGATGTTCACACCCAGCCTGTCAAGGATGTCCCTGAGGAAGATCATCTGCGATGAAAGACCGGTGAACATGTTGATCCCTCCGTCGTATGGAGTCATGTATATCTTGTCGGAGACGGAAGCGAGGTAGTAGCTTCCGTTGGTAGGATTCTCTATGTATGAAACGATGGCCTTGCCGCTCATTCTGAAGTTTTCGAGAGCCTTGCGGAGCTCTTCCAGATGGGCCACTCCTGTCAGCATCCCGTCAGGCTTCATGAATATGAACTTTACTGCCGGGTCTGCCGCAGCAGAGTTGACTGCATTGATTGCGCTGTAGATACCGAGCGGGCTCACCATCTCTCCGCCACCCTGAAGTGCCGCAAAAGGGTCGCTTTCCTTGGTCTGCTCGCTGAGCATCATCGTGGACATGTCGATGGTCAGCACGGCCTTGGCCGGCATCACAGGCTGCTTCTCTCCCAATGAGGCTAGAGCCCCTAGTGAGCCTATCATTATGAACATCATCACGAAACCGAAAATCAGCAGACCGGTAAGGGTCGCCAATGTCATCTTTACAAAATTCTTCATAATCCGTCTATTTGCAAGTTTTATATATTCTCAGTGGATATTCATTCCAAAGTTACTACAAAATGTGTGAATTTTTGTGCTTTGGACGAAAATTTGTATCTTTGTCGGTTGGTATGAAAAAGATGTTGATGAAAATATGCGCAGTGCTTCTCACCATATGGTACTCAATGAGTATCATAGGTTTCGATATGCACACCTGCAATGATTCCGGTAACATCTTCATAGCGATGTTCACGGAGGAATTGTCCTGCTCTGAGATACATCCTCATGAACATTGTGCTTCTCATTCATGCCATGACTGCTGCAGCCATGAATCATGCTGCCACGACGAAGAGACAGCACTGGACGGCAACGGCTGCTGCACCGATTCCTATCAGGTCATCGTGCTGACGGGATGCCGTGCGGACGATGAACAGGATTTTGGCTGCTCTCTATCTGGTCATTGTGCATATATTGCTGAAAATCAGCATCGTATTGCATATTCATATAGCCATCCGGCCTTTTCTTCCCCTGTCTTTGGGGATATTGTGCCATGCGACCCCCAGGTCGCTTTCGGCATCTGGCGGATCTGATCCAGGACTGACTCCTGCCCCGATCATAATTGCATCTGATGCATTTTCAATGCATAATGTTGAAGGTCTCTCTTCATTCGGAGGGTTCCTTGCTGTTACGGGGGAAAATGCCGCGGATGCTTGAATTCAGAAATCATGAAAAGAATATACCTTACGATAATATCATGCGCGTTATGCGCATTCTCAGCCGTAGCCCAGGATATCGATACCACCGGCATATACGGCGAGCGTACAGACAGCCTTGACGCGGCGGTCTTCGTGTCCCGTCAGGCGGGAAACTATCTTTCCAAAGGAAAGGAACTCCGTACAGAAGTCATTTCTGCTGCCGGACTCTGTAAGATGGCATGCTGTAACCTTGCTGAGAGTTTCGAGAACTCGGCCAGCGTGACGGTGGGCTATTCCGATGCAGTGACCGGAGCCCGTCAGATCAGACTTCTCGGACTTTCAGGAATATACACCCAGATGCTGGATGAGACCCGCCCTGTGATGCGCGGACTTTCGGCTCCGTTCGGACTTTCATATGTTCCGGGACAGTGGCTTGAGAGCATCCAGATCGCCAAGGGATCCTCATCCGTGATCAACGGAGTGGAGTGCATGACAGGTCAGATCAATATGGAACACCGCAAGCCGACTGACGAGAAGCCGCTGTTCCTGAACGCTGCCGTCATGAGCGACACCAAGATGGACTTCAACGTGGCTTCCTCTCTCCAGATGGGCTACAAGTGGAGCACGGTGATCCTCGGTCATGTCTCCGGCAATGTGGCCTCTCACGATATGGATGGGGACGGCTTTATGGACGATCCCAAGCAGCTCCAGTTCAATCTTTCCAACAGATGGCTCTATCAGGCAGACAACGGCATGCAGATCCGTTTCGGAGTGCGTGCCATCCAGGACAGCCGTCTCGGAGGCCAGGTGCTGAAAGGAGAGGACGGAAGGAAGATATATTATGACAGGAAGACCTATGTAGCCGATCCCTTCGATCCGGCCGCTTCTTCAAGCCCTTGGGGTTCGGACATACTGAACCGTTCCATGAACGCATATGTGAAGGTGGGAATGCCTCTGAATGAGGAGCAGTCGCAGAGCATAGCGCTCGTGGCAGACTACAACTACCAGGACATGGACTCCTATTTCGGCGCGACCAGGTACCTTGCCGGCCAGCATTCGGCTTTTGCGAACCTTCTTTACCAGAACGAGATCAATGAGTCTCACAAGTTCACTGTCGGTCTCAACGGCACCTTCGACCGGTACAACGAGGATTTCAGAAGGGAGATCTGGATGTCGACGGGTGAGAATGTCTCGGACTTCAGCGGACCGACCGACCTTGCGAATGCAGGTGTGTTCGGGGAATATACATATCACTACGGTGAGGTGTTCTCTGCCATTGCCGGACTGCGTGGAGACTGGTTCAACCATGTCACTGACGGTGCAGCGAGGTTCCGCCTCTCGCCGAGGGTGACATTGAAATACATGCCTGTGGACGAAATCGTCATCAGGGCGAACGGAGGTCGCGGTCTTCGCTACTCGACTCCGCTTGTGGACAATATAGGAGTGTTCTCGACAGGAAAGCAGTATGTAGGTGCATACAGGGACCATATACTTGAAGACGCCTGGACCTTCGGAGGCAACATAACCTATTACATGCCTTTCGGGGCATCTTCCAACACCTATCTGAGTTTCGACTATTTCAGGACGCAGTTCGTCCAGCAGATGGTGGTGGACTATGAGATGGATCCGGCGCAGATTTGCTTCTATGCCTTGAACGGAGAACGCTCATACACAGATAATTATCAGTTGGATTTCTCTGTGGATCCAATCGAAAGGTTCAATATCACAGCGACCTTCCGCTACACCAATGCGAAGATCGAACTCGCAGGAAAGGGACTCGTGGACAAGCCGATGACAAGCCGCTTCAAGGGAGTCCTCAACCTCCAGTATGCTACCAACCTGAACAAGTGGATCTTCGACTTCACAGCCTCTCTCAACGGATCGTGCCGAGTGTATGACTTCATGGAGAACCTGACAGACAAGGACGGAAACCTTCTCTACAAGAACGGAAGGACTCCTGTCTATCCTCTGCTGTATGCACAGGTCACCCGCAGGTTCAAGGGATGGGATGTCTATCTCGGAGCGGAAAACCTCACGAATTTCCGTCAGGAGAACGCCATCATAGGAGCGGCAAACCCTCGCCAGCCGTCGTTTGATGCCAGCTGCATCTGGGGACCCCTCATGGGTATCAAGGCTCACATCGGCTTCCGCTTCACCCTCTGGAAAAAAGCATAGCCCCCTGAGCCACCCTCAGCCCCCTGAGCCACCCTCAGCCCCCTGAGCCACCCTCAGCCATCCTGAGCCTCCCACTCTCCCTGTATCCTGAGCGAAGCGAAGGATCTTTACCCCACCAGAAACAAATTAAACCCAAATAACAATGAAAAGAATAATACTCATAGCACTGACCGCCATCATGGCCGTGTCAGCCTCAGCAACCGAATTCCAGACCGCGGCTCCCGCAGCCCAGACCCAGAAGAATACTAAGAAAGTCAAAGAGGTCAAGGAAGTCGTGTTCAACGTGCATCTGGATTGCATGAACTGCGTCAAGAAGGTCCAGGAGAACATCTCATTCGAGAAAGGAGTCAAGGGCCTGGACGTTTGTCTGGATCATCAGACCGTAACCGTGAAATACGATCCTGCAAAGACCTCAGAGGAAACCCTCAAGGCAGCGATAGAGAAACTCGGATATAAAGTTGAGGGCGTCGCCGCTCTCGAAGCCGCGCATCATCACTGAGACGGTGCAGCTCAATCCCCTGAACGACAGGGGATTAGACAATATAGGGTGGTCAAATTTGACCAC
>CAZMNZ010000072.1:0-10959 GCA_964567765.1 uncultured Muribaculaceae bacterium | reverse complement strand
ATGCACCGAAGGCGGTGGGCCCATATTCACAGGCCATTGAAGTGAACGGAACTCTCTATATCTCAGGTCAGATTCCTGTGAATCCTGCAGACGGCAAGGTTCAGGAGGATATCGTGGCTGCCGCTCATCAGTCTCTCAAGAACATCGGAGCCATCCTTAAGGAGGCAGGAATGACATATGACAACGTCGTGAAGACAACTGTCCTTTTGGCTGATATCGCTGATTTCAAGGCAGTCAATGAGGTTTATGCCGAGTACTTTACCGGTGATAAGCCTGCAAGAGCATGCTATCAGGCAGCAGCCCTTCCTCTTGGTGTCAAGGTGGAGATCGAGGCAATTGCTGTGAAATAAATGAGCAGAAAATCATTGATATTATGCCTTTCCGCACTTGCGGTCATGGTTCTTGGAATCGGAATCGCCGTGGCGATCCTGTATTCGGGAACCGGATCCTCAGGAAAGGCTGTCAGGGTGAAGGCCGCAGATTCGGAATGTGGCCTTCTGCTTGCTGCTGTGCCGTCTGACGCGGTACTTGTTGCCTCATATTCCGAGAGTGATCTTCTGCCTGACGCGGGCAAGGTCAAGGCCGTCATGTCGCTGCACTATTATTCCGGAAAACTTAACAGACTCTATGTCATGCAAGAGCCGGAAAAACCTGAGCAGACTGAACTGGTGCTTTCATCGGCTTCCGGAAAGGGATTTCATATAGCACAGGAAGGAGGACTGGTGCTCATGTCCGATTCTGAGACTCTTCTTAAATCGTCTCAGAGACATATCTCCAAGGGTATATCCGTTCTTGACGCATCGGGATTCCGTGAGGCGGCAGGAGCCGTCAGGGGTGACGATGTACTTTATATTTCCAACAGTTACATGGACAGGCTTCTTCCAGTCCTGATGCCAAGACCATATTCCGGATATTCCGGCTTCATGGAGCGTCTGGCGGATTGGAGCGTCTTTGAAATAGAAAACTCGCAGGAGTGTACATCGTTGACAGGCAGTCTGTTGCATGAATCAGACCCTTCTGAGTTCGCGACCGTGCTGGAGAGCATGAAGCCGGCTGTCAGCAGGATGTCGGAGATACTTCCTTCATACACCCTGTTCGCGGCCTCTCTGCCGATGAAGGATATCACTGCATATGTAAATGCATATAAGTCCTATCTTGACAGCAGGCAGAAACTTCAGGTCTATCTCTCTGAGCAGAGCAAGGTCGTGACCTCCGGTTCTCCTGTGGATATGCTTCTCAAGTGGGAGGTGACAGAGGTCGGAGTGGCTTCATTCAAGTCAGGAAGCATGATCGAGACGGTGAACCTGATGCGCGTGGATGCGCCGGATGCCGGTACTCTTTTCGCGGGAACAGATGTGTCTTCGTTGAAAGGATATGTGCCTGCGGTTCACAAATGGGCCTGGCCGTCGCTGCTTTCGTCAGTGTTCGGTGACTTTTTTGCACGAAAGGATGAGACCTGCTTCACATTTGCTGATGGCTGGGTAGTCACTGGAAGTCAGGCTGCTGTCGAGGAATATTCTTCCGGAAGGGCTCTTGAATACAGGCTGGAACAATATATGAAGGATGCAGGGGAGAGTGATCTTCTGGCTGGACACCCGTCTTCTTTTGTCGCTTACTTCTCATTCACCGAAGACAGGTCTGAACTTCAGTCAATCTTCCGCAAGACCCTTCTGAAAGACCTTCAGGATATGTGTGCGGACGCCGAATACTGCCCGTTTGTACTTTCTGTTGCCCCAGGCAAGAGCGGAGCATCCGTGAATCTTGACATGCATAGACTCACGCTGAAGAAGACCAAGGCTCCTGTATTTGAAAGGGATATGGTGGTGCTGGTTCCGAAAGGACCGTTCGAGGTCAGGAATTCCGGAACAGGCAAGATGAACAGATTCTATCAGAACTCGCATAACTCGCTCTGCCTCAGCCAGGAAGGAAAGGATCTGTGGGGCGTGCCTTTTGATAAGCCTATATGCGGACGTGCGGGGACTTTGGATTTCTTTGCCAACGGAAAGTTGCAGATCCTGTTCTGTGCCGGAGACAGGCTCTATCTGATAGACCGTCTTGGACACTATGTCAAGGGATTCCCGCTCACATTGGACAAGGAAGTCCTGCTCGGGCCGGATATCTATGATTTCAACGGAACAAGGAAATATAACGTGATGATCCTTCACAAGGACAACACCGTCCAGATGTATAATCTCAAGGGGCAGAAGCCGACCTCCTGGAAAGGGATCACTGCTTCCGAGACCATAAAGAACCTGCCGGAAAGGCTTGTCGTAGGAGGCAGCACATTCTGGGTCGTCAGGACGTCGATCCAGACTCTGATATATCCTTTCTACGGAGGCGAGCCGCTTACAGCGTTTACCGGCGATCAGATGATCCGTCCGGACAGCCAGGTCAAGGCTGTGGACGGGACGACCGTGGAATTCACCTGCTACGACGGCAAGGTGAGGACAGCGGCTTTAAAATAAGATGACGTACTTTAACTAGATATTTATGGAATTCACATCAGTAAACAAGGTCTTTGAACAGGCCTTCAAGAAAAATTGGGAACGCCCCGCGATCTCGAACTACCAGGGAGTCACCCTGAAGTTCTCAGACGTGGCTAGACGAATGGAGAAACTTCATATCATGTTCGAGGAGTGCGGATTGCAGAAGGGAGACAAGGTCGCTCTGTGTTCAAGAAATCAGGCGAACTGGGCTGTGGCTTTCCTCGCGACAATGACATACGGCGCTGTTCCTGTGCCGCTTCTTCACGAGTTCAAGTCAAGCAACATACACCATCTGGTGAATCACTCCGAGGCAAAGATCCTCTTTGTGGATGACGTGATCTGGGAGGGACTTTCAGAGAGCGAGATGCCTGACCTTCAGGCAATCATCCAGGTGAACACCTTCAAACTGCTCTTTGCTGCGGACGAGAGGATCGTCCAGGCACGTGAGCATCTGAACGAACTGTTCGGAAGGAAATATCCTATGTCCTTCACTCCGGATGCGCTGAACTATTATGAGGATTCAGCGGATGAACTTGCAGTAATCAACTACACGTCAGGTACTTCCGGCTTCTCGAAGGGAGTTATGATCCCGTATAGGGCGATCCGCTCGAACATGGAGTTCGGAGCAAAGGTGCTCCCTCAGCTGAACAATACTTCGAGGGTAGTGTCCATGCTGCCTTGCGCCCATATGTACGGCCTCATGTTCGAGGTGCTTTACGAACTCAGCGTGGGATGTCATGTGCACTTCCTTTCACGTCTGCCGAGCCCTAAGATCATCATGCAGGCTCTCGCAGAGGTGAAGCCGAGCGTAGTCATTGCCGTGCCTCTCGTGATAGAGAAGATATACAAGAGCAAGGTGAAGCCTGTGCTTGAAAAGGAGGGAATCAGATTCCTCATGAAGCTCCCTGGTCTGAGTCAGGTGGTCCGCAACAAGGTCAGGGCAGAACTTGTGAACGCATTCGGAGGCGAGTTCTATGAGGTCATCATCGGAGGTGCCGCATTCAACACAGAGGTGGAGGCATTCTTCAAGAAGATGAACTTCCCGTTCACGGTGGGTTATGGAATGACGGAGTGTGCTCCTATCATCACATACGATGACTGGCAGGAGGAAAAACTCTACTCCTGCGGAAAGGCGGCCCCTAACATGCAGGTGAAAATCAATTCAGCAGACCCTCAGAATATTCCTGGTGAGATCCTCGTCAAGGGTGACAACGTCTTCATGGGATATTACAAGAACGAAGAGGCAACTGCAGAGGTGTTCACTCAGGACGGCTGGTTCCGCACCGGTGACATGGGAATCCTTGACGCAGACGGATGTCTCTTCATCAAGGGACGTGCGAAGTGCATGATTCTCGGTCCAAGCGGCCAGAACATCTATCCTGAGGAAGTGGAGACTGTGATCAACAGCCAGCCTTACGTGGTGGATTCCCTCGTGATCGAGGACAACGGCGGTCTCACTGCGCTCATCTATCCGGACTTCTTCCAGGGAACAAAGGATGGAATCAGACAGCGTGACTTTCAGGCATATTTCGACGGAGTGCTTCCGGAACTGAATAAGGAACTTCCTAACTACGCGAAACTCAAGAAGATCGAGGTGATGTCAGAGGACTTTGAAAGGACTCCTAAGAAGAGCATCAAGCGTTACCTCTACCAGAGGTCATAGACTCTGTCATCCCGAGCGAAGCGAAGGATCTAATTCAAAATATATGGAAAAATTCGACCAAAGTTACATAGAAATGGCGGGCGTATGGGCACGGAACTCATACTGCAAACGCCGCCAGGTGGGAGCCCTGATCGTCAAGGACAGAATGATCATCTCGGACGGGTACAACGGTACTCCGTCCGGGTTTGAAAATATCTGTGAGGACGAGAATGGCGTGACCAAGCCATATGTCCTTCATGCAGAGGCAAATGCGATAACAAAGGTGGCTCAGTCCGGAAACAGCAGCAAGGACTCGACTCTCTATGTGACCGCCTCGCCTTGCGTCGAATGTGCCAAACTGATAATCCAGTCAGGCATAAAGCGTGTCGTATATCGCGATGCCTATCGTCTGACTGATGGAATCGACCTCCTGCGTCGTGCAGGCATCGAGGTTGAACAGGTGGACTGATTCCAATGTCATGCCGGGCGTTCTACTTTCATGTCGAGCGAAGCCGAGACATCTATAAACAACTGATTAAATGAAACTTTCAAACAGCAATATGCTCACGGCCATTCTGGGGGTCGCAGTCGGGGTGCTTGGCACTCTGGTGGTCATCAGGATGCTGCCTGACAGGAAATTCGACGGAGACTACAACCGCTGGCGTAAACTGAACCTCATTCTTCAGGAGGTCCAGAAGAACTATGTGGATACCATTGACATGCAGGCTATGACGGATGCTGCGGTTTCAGCCGCTCTTGCCGAACTTGATCCGCATTCTGTCTATCTCCCGCCTGTGGAACTCACCGAGTCGGAAGTGGAACTGGCAGGCAATTTCGAAGGAATCGGAATCACTTTCAATGTCCCTAACGATACGGCGATCGTCCTCAGCGCCATTCCTGGCGGTCCGTCCGAAAAGGCCGGTCTCATGCAGGGGGACCGTATCATAAAGGTGGATGAGAGGGTGATAGCCGGCAGGAAGACTCCTCAGGACAGCATGATAAGGCTGATGAAGGGCCCTTCCGGAACCAAGGTGAAGATCACCGTGAGTCGTGACGGAGCATTGATCCCGTTCGAGATCGTGCGTGACAAGATCCCTGTTCATTGTGTGGATGCTGCTTTCATGATAGATGACAAGACAGGATACATCAAACTTTCCAAGTTTTCAAGGACAACTTACAAGGAGTTCCGTGAGGCTTCTGCAAAACTTCTTGATGCAGGGATTGAGCATCTGATCTTCGACCTGAGAAACAATACCGGAGGATATTTTGACCAGGCTCTCATGCTCTCCAACGAGTTCCTGCAGAAAGGGGAGCAAATCGTCTATATGGAAGGTCGTGAGCGTCCGCGTCAGGAATTTGATGCTGACGGAAGAGGCTCTCTCAAGGATATACGCCTTTCCGTGCTGATCGATGAAGGCACGGCGTCCTCCAGTGAAATCTTCTCCGGAGCGATCCAGGATAACGACAGGGGAGTCATATTCGGCCGCCGTTCATTCGGCAAGGGCCTGGTTCAGGAACCGATAAACTTCACCGACGGCTCAGGAATACGCCTTACCGTGTCGCGTTTCTACACTCCGTCCGGACGCTGCATCCAGAAGCCGTACGACAAGGATTATGCATATGACATATATGAGCGTTATGCTCATGGCGAAATGACCTCGGCAGACAGTATGAAGGTTGATACAACTGCGGTATATTACACCGTCAAGGGCCGCAGTGTCTATGGTGGCGGAGGAATCATTCCGGATGTCTTTGTCCCGATGGACACCACCAGGGCAACAAAGTTCTATATAAACTGCAACAAGAAGGCTACCTCGGTTCGTTTCGCTTCGGCCATGTTTGACAAGTACAGGAAAGGACTTTCGGGAATAGATGATTTCGCTGATCTGGAGAGATATCTCGCCGGCATCGGTCTGGAGGAACAGTTCCTCGAATATGCTGCAAGAGTGGACGGAATCAAGCCGTCCAAAGGTGAGTGGGATGAGTCAAGGTCATATATGATGCCGCAGATCAATGCCCTCGTCGGCCGCTACTCAAAGCTCGGCGACGAAGCCTTCCACCGCTTCTATCTCCCGATAGACGACACCATTCAGACCGCCCTGAAGCACAGTGGATATATATATTGATGCTTTTTCCACGAAAACAGCCCTTCGGGTGGAAACTATGTGCAAAAAGTTGAGGTTCTCCACGAAATGACGGGTTTTGGTGGAAACTCTGCCAGGGATTATTACTGGGCGATGAATCGGTAGAGGATTTCGCCGCTTTGGCGGGGTGGAGCGGTGGTGGATGCGGAAAAGCGTGATAGGCGGGCTGCACGGATGGCGAAACTGCGGAGGCAGGAATCGTCCGAGGATATCTCCTCCATGACCTTGGTACCGACCACTCTTCCGGAATTATCGACTGTGATTATGACTGTGACGTCCCCGCTTCCGTAACAACGGTATGCGGGAATGTTCAGTTTGCTGGCCTTCCTGCCGTCAAGGTTATATGAGACCACGGAAGGGCCGCTGTATTCTTTTTTTTCTTCCTTCTTTTCAGGTTGCTTCTGCTGGTGCTGAAGTTCGACCGTCTCTTCGGTCGCGTCTTCCGGCTGCTGGCCGTTCTTCAGTTCCTGAGCCAGTCTCTCTGCCTCCTTGTAAAGTTCTTCTGCATCAGTGCCTCTATCATCCTTGAGGGCGGAACCGGCATCGACTGCTATATTTCGGACAGGTTCGGAAGACTGGCGGGACATCTCGATCAACTGGTCGAGCCTTCTGCTGATGTCTTCCTTGAAGGCTCTCTCCTTCTGAACTCTCTCGATTTCTTCCTGTCTGGAGAAGTCCAGGACGAAACTCTCCTCCTTTTTCAAGGTGGAGTCTATTCCATAGGCCAATAAGACAATAATCACCGTGAGATGGAATATCACAGTGATATATAATCCTGCCTTATCTTCGGACCTTAATCTGGAGAGCAGGTCGCTTATTGCCTTCTTGAGATCCACTATTTCTGTTTGCTGAGGTCTTTCTCTATTCTTGCCGATATCATTTCGATCGCCACCTTGTTGTGTCCTCCTTGAGGAACGATCACGTCAGCATATCGCTTGCTCGGCTCGATGAACTGGAGGTACATGGGCTTGACCGTGTTCGAGTATCTTTCGATCACCCAGTCGACTGTCTTGCCTCTTTCAACGATGTCGCGTGACATTACCCTCATAAGCCTGTCGTCATCGTCAGCATCCACGAATATCTTGATATCCATGAGCTTGCGGAGTTTCGGATCTGTGAAGATGAGGATACCCTCGACTATGATCACTTCTGCCGGATCCACCTGCAGGGTTTCGGTCTTCGAACGTCCGCATGTGATGTAGGAATATATCGGCTGCTGGACTGTCTTGCCCTCTCTGAGTTCCTTGAGCTGGTGTCTCAGGAGTTCGAAGTCGATAGAGTCCGGATGGTCGAAGTTGTGGACGCGCTTCTCTTCCTCAGTCGCATGGCTGAGGTCCTTGTAGTAGGAGTCCTGCGGTATTACCACGACCTTGTCCTTGAGCTGGTCTGTGATGGCCTTGACCACTGTGGTCTTGCCTGATCCGGATCCTCCGGCTATTCCTATTATCAGCATTATGTTCGGGATGACGGCTATTAATACTCTGCGTTCTTCGGTGTGCGTGGGAACGGAATCACGTCACGGATGTTGCTCATTCCGGTCACGAAGAGAAGGAGTCTCTCGAAACCGAGACCGAATCCGCTGTGAGGAGCCGATCCGTAGCGGCGTGTGTCAAGGTACCACTCAAGTCCCTTGCGGCTCATTCCGAGCTCGTCGATTCGTGCCTCAAGCTTCTGGAGTGATGACTCACGCTCCGATCCTCCGATGATCTCACCGATCTTAGGGAAGAGCACGTCCATTGCACGGACTGTCTTGCCGTCCTCGTTCTGCTTCATATAGAAGGCCTTGATGTCCTTAGGGTAGTCTGTCAGGATCACAGGCTTCTGGAAATGCTTCTCGACGAGATATCTCTCATGCTCGCTCTGGAGGTCTGTTCCCCAGCTTACAGGATACTCCCACTCCACTCCGGCAGCCTCAAGAATCTTGATACCCTCAGTGTATGTGAGGCGTACGAACTCTGTGTCGGCTACGCTTTCAAGGCGTGCGATGAGTTCGTTGTCATATCTGTCGTTGAGGAACTTGATATCGTCGTAGCAGTTGTCGAGAGCATACTTCACGAGATACTTGATGAACTCCTCTGCAAGGTCCATGTTGTCCTTGATGTCGTAGAAGGCCATCTCCGGCTCGATCATCCAGAACTCTGCAAGGTGACGAGGTGTGTTGGAGTTCTCCGCACGGAATGTAGGTCCGAAGGTGTAGATGTCACCAAGTGCCATTGCTCCGAGTTCTCCCTCCAACTGACCGCTCACGGTAAGACTGGTCTCCTTTCCGAAGAAGTCCTTTGTGTAGTCGATTCCGCCCTTCTTGTTGCGTGGCAGGTTCTCCATATCGAGAGTGGTCACGCGGAACATCTGTCCTGCACCCTCGCAGTCAGAAGCTGTGATGAGCGGGGTGTGCACATACACGAAGCCCTTTTCGTTGAAGAATTTGTGGATTGCATATGCCATCTTGCTGCGCACGCGGTAGATCGCGCCGAAGGTATTTGTCCTTGGACGAAGGTGAGCCACTGTCCTGAGGAACTCGAAAGATGTGTCCTTCTTCTGAAGAGGGAAGCGCACTGGGTCGCACTCTCCGTAGATCTCTATTTCAGTAGCCTGGATCTCAGTCGCCTGGCCTCCTCCCATTGACTCCACAAGCTGACCCTTCACGGCAATGCATGCTCCGGTTGTCACCTTTGCAAGAACAGCCTCGTTCTCGGGAGTCTTGTCAACTACAATCTGTATATTATTTATTGTCGAACCGTCGTTAAGGGCGATGAATGCCACATTCTTGTTTCCTCTCTTTGTCCTTACCCAACCTTTTGCAAGAACTTCCTGACCCGGCTCGCTCTGAAGCAGGTCCTTTACCTTGGTTCTGATGACTTTTCCCATTTCTTATTACTGATTTTTCAAACTTTGCAAAGATAATTCATTTATGGCTATTCGCCTAAAATTTTACCTTTAATGTCAGTGTTGTCTATTCTTCCTCCGAATCTTTCAGCACCCTTTCCGATTGCATATACAGGAACAGGATCTCCTGTGTGTCCGCCTGTAGTCCATCCGATGAGAGCTTTTTTGTTTAGCTCTTTGTTCTCCTCATCGCTGAGATTGTTGCGGTATCCGTTTTCAATCCAACTCTTTTCAAGTTCGTCGAAGTTGCTATGGCTCCTGCTACGTGCTCCGAGTGACACACCTCCGGTAGCATGATCAGCTGTCACGACAATAAGTGTCTCGTCCGGGTGCTGCTTGTAGAATTCATATGCAGCAGCGACTGCATCGCTGAAGGCCAGAATTGTCTGAATCATCGGCATTGTCCGGTTGCCGTGGCAAGCCCAATCAATCTCACCTCCTTCGCACATGATGAAGAAAGGCTCTTCAGTTCCGAGGAAGTCGATTCCGTACTGAACCATTTCTTTGAGTGTTATCTCATTCTCCGGTTTGTCACCTGTGCTATCGTAGTTCTTAGGCTCGGTGTCCTTGTTGTATTCCTGACAGAGGATGATTCTCTCGTTTGTCTGGCGCGACTGCTCGAAATTGGTTTTACCAAAACACACATCATATCCGTTCTGCTCAAGCCATTCAGCCGAGCTTTCCAATGTGCCGTCATTGCCGAAGTACTGCAGCAGTCCTGCTGATGCAAAATACTCGAATCCGGTTGCAGGAATTTCCTTTGTTATGTTGTAGTAGTCGCCTCTGTCCTTGTTGTGACCGTAGAATGCTCCTGGAGTTGCATGATTGATAGGCACGCTTGAGATGATACCGATATTGTATCCGTCTTCCTTCAGGTCATAGCTCATGCTTCTGACGGGATTCTCATCGGGATCCACTCCGAGATAGCCATTGGTTGTCTTCACTCCGGTGGATATTGCGGTGCCAGAGGCGGATGAGTCGGTGATGTTGTGGCTGGCCGAGTATGTCGTGCACATCCCCAGTACGGGGAACTGTGTGAAGGATAGCTGCGCTCCCCCGAGTCTGCCTTCTTTCCATGAAAGGTACGATTCGGTTACGGCTACCTGTGAAGTACCCATTCCGTCGCCTATGAACAGGAATATGTACTTTGCCCTCGGCGAAGTCTCGCCTTCTGCCGGATTGCACCCGTAAAGTGCCGTCATGCTCACAAGAAAAAGCAGTGCTGATAATACTTTTTTCATGTCTATATATTTATATCACACAAATTTACTGTTTTTATGATAGTTTTCCCAACTATTATAAATAAAAAAAGCAGTCCTGCGTTCAGAACTGCTTTTTAAGAATATATTGAGTTGATTACTCTTCAGCTGGTTTTCTTGCTGTGTAGATGATCTTAAGCGCAGAGCACTTTCTGAGCTCCTGCTTAACGTCAGTCACAATACCCATGCGGGTGTTCTCGTCTGCCTTAATGGCAACAGTCATGAATGACCTGTCTGCCTCTGAGAGTGCATCACGCTCTGCAGCGATGAAGTCACGGATCTCATCAACAGTCTTGAATGAGTCGTTGAGCTGGATACGGGCGTCGTTACCGTACTGAGCCTGGAGCGAACGGATAGGTGCACCGATATTAATATATGATGCGAGGTCCTTTCTCTCAAGCTTTGCGATCTCCGATGCCTCAGGAAGTCTTACGACCACCTTGCTCTCTGTCTCACGCATTGTAGTTGTCACCATGAAGAAGAACAACAGCATGAACACGATGTCGGAAAGTGAGCCTGAAGGTGGCTGTGGCACTGTCCTT
>CAZMNZ010000071.1:0-10965 GCA_964567765.1 uncultured Muribaculaceae bacterium | reverse complement strand
CTGGTTCGTGAATATCCTTGCCATGGTTCTGTTCGGAATATCCATAGGTGTACTCATCTGCTTTGTCGGAGGTCTCATGGCTGTAGATCTCGTGCCGAGAAAGGCGACAGGAGCAGCTCTCGGTATCGTAGGTCTTGCATCATATGCTGCAGCCGGACTGATGAATATCATCAGCGGTTGGCTGATTGACGGTCAGGCATTTAGAGATGAGGTTACAGGTGAGGTCTTGCAGTATGATTTTACCTATGTGTCGATATTCTGGGTGGGGGCAGCTGTGATTTCCTTCCTGCTTCCGATTCTCAACTGGGGAAGAAAACGACAGGAGATATGATCCCACTGCACCTCCTATGATTCCAGACTATCTGAGGTAGATGCTGAAGAATTTCCAGATTTCGCGGCATGTATCCATGTCGTTGAGAGCCCAGGTGTGTTTTCCGCCGACAACCTCATAGAGACGGACTTCTATCGCCGGACCACCTTCCCATGCAGGTTCACCACCTTTATATGTGTGGAGTATGACCTTGTTCCGGACGACAGGTAGTTCTGTAGTTTCTTCATGTGTGCATCTGGCCTTGGCTGCCCAGTACGCGACAGCCTGAGGAACTGCTATATATTCTCCCCATCCTCCGGTGTTGTCCGGATCTCCCTCCCAGAGTGATGTCTTGTCAGCTGTGCCATGGACTTCCATAATGGGAACCGGACGCTTTGCCTCATGTTTCCGGTATGACCATTCCATTGACAATCCGGCTATCGGGGCGAAGGCAGCGAAAACGTCCGGCTTGAGGTAGGCCATTATATAGCACATTTCCCCTCCGTTGGACATGCCTGTCAGGAAGGTGTTCTTGCGGCTCAGCCCGTGGGTCTTCTGAAGATGCCTTGCCAGCGAGCACAGGAAATCCACATCATCCGTCTTCAGACCCTCCTGAGATGGATATCCGACATTCCAGCTGGTCTTGCCCTTGTTGTCGGGAGCACCCTGAGGGTAACAGAGTGCAAAGCCGTTTTCCTCGGCGACCGCCATCATTTCCGGACGATATCCATTTGCACTTGCCTTGTAGCCGTGCAGCAGAATCACCAGCGGAGCATCTTCCGGAAGGTTGTCAGGAAGATAAAGCCAGTATGTCCTGTCCATTCCTTGATGCTTGAAGTGAAATTCGGTGGTCTCCTGAGCGGAAACAATGAAAAAGAATGATGCACAGATGAGAGTCAGTGATGTCCGTAATAATGTATTCATGATGTCATGTAGATCAAAATCCAGTATTCTATATGATAACTATATTCGGGAGTTTTGCAAATGTACGAAAAATGTTCTCTGATGTGACGGGTAAATTTTGAAATGATAGTGTTGTTTACACCGCGCCAACCCCAGTTTATAGTCAAGCTAAGGGCACCTGAGTAGTTACAAATAAACGATGAAAGCCCGGAACTTCCGGGCTTTTTCATTGATATGTCTTTGGAATTATTCTGCGATTCCTGCCTCGATCCATGACTGACAGAGAGCCTTCGAGTCCTTCAGTGCAAGCTCCATGTCGATTTCATATTCGTCAACAAGAAGCTGAGCCATGCTCTCTGGAGTGAATTCCTTGCCGACAACTGCGTTCCACAGGAATGCGGCAGATGAGTTGAGGGAGATAAGTTTGTTGAAATTGATGTGCTCAAGGCCTTCGCCTGAGATTATGTACTCTCCGCACATTTCGCGGAGGATGAATCCGTCTTTTGTCTTCATATCTATCTTTCGTTATTTGGGTGGTCAAAGGTAGTTAATTTTTATATAATTACCTATATTTGCATGTTTGCGGAATATAATTAATACCACATATCATGAAGATACTGTTCAAGTCCCTGTTTCTGGCCCTTGCTGCTCTTTCAACAGCATCATGCTGCCAGACATCAGTAAAACCTTCGATTCCTGTTGACAAGGAGATCGAGAAGAAGGTTGAAAACACATTGAAGCGCATGACCCTCGAAGAGAAGGTCGGCCAGATGACCCAACTCAACGCCACTGCTGTGGCCAATATATCTGAAATCACCGAATTCGGAGAAAAGGCGATCCGGGAATATAAGATAGGCTCTGTTCTTAACGCTCCGGGAGATGGTGCTCAGGACAGGGAGACTTACAACAGGTTCATCACCGAACTCAACCGCATATCGATGGAGACAATGGGAATCCCATGTCTTTACGGACTTGACCATATCCACGGCGTGACTTATGTGGCAGGCGGAACCCTCTTCCCTCAGGAAGTGAACATAGCGGCCACATTCAACCGTGACCATGCTTTCAATATGGGAAAGGTGACTGCATATGAAAGCCGTGCCGCCAATGTCCCTTGGACCTTCTCACCGACCATGGACCTGGGACGCAATCCTGAGTGGCCGCGCATGTGGGAGAGTTTCGGCGAGGACACTTATGTCAATGCAGAGATGG
This sequence comes from uncultured Muribaculaceae bacterium, assembly GCA_964567765.1. Taxonomy (GTDB): domain Bacteria; phylum Bacteroidota; class Bacteroidia; order Bacteroidales; family UBA932; genus Cryptobacteroides. The sequence goes on along the minus strand of CAZMNZ010000071.1, from coordinate 8,540 downwards.
CAGTCGCCGAAGTGAAGGGAATGCAGGGAGATGACCCTAATCGCGTGGGAATGTACAACATCGCCGCATGTGCAAAGCATTTCATGGGATATGGAGTCCCTGTTACCGGTCAGGACCGCACTCCGTCGTCAATTGCGCCGGCAGAACTCCGTGAGAAGCACTTCGAGCCGTTCAAGGAGGCTATGCAGGCAGGCGCCCTCACCATCATGGTCAATTCAGCGAGCAACAACGGCATACCTTTCCATTGCAATACTGAACTTCTCACAAAATGGGTGAAGGAGGACCTTAACTGGGACGGTATGATCGTGACAGACTGGGCAGACATCAATAATCTCTATACACGCGAACGTGTTGCATCCAGCCAGAAAGAGGCTGTCAAACTTGCCATCAATGCAGGAATCGACATGTCCATGGTTCCATATGACTGTCAGTTTGCCATTGACCTTAAGGAACTGGTGGAAGAGGGAGAAGTCCCTATGTCACGTATCGATGACGCAGTCCGCCGTATCCTTCGTCTGAAGTATCGTCTCGGCCTTTTCGATATGCCTGATACCGGCATGGATGCTTATCCTGAATTCGGCGGTGAGGCTCATGCAAAGCTTGCATATGATGCGGCTGTGGAGTCTCAGGTCCTCCTCAAGAACAACGGTATCCTTCCTTTGAAGAAGAGCATCCGCATCCTTGTGACCGGCCCTAATGCAAACTCGATGAGGACTCTCAATGGAGGATGGTCATACACCTGGCAGGGTCATGGCGCGTCACGTCCTGAGTTCACGGAAAAGTACAATACCATCTATGAGGCTCTCGTTCAGAAGTTTGACAATGTGAAGTATGTCCCAGGCGTGGAATACGACCTTATGGGCACTAACTGGCAGTTTGACGAGAACACCGGAATCCGTGAGGCTGTGAAGGCTGCCCGTCAGTCTGATGTCATCATCGCATGTGTGGGTGAGAATTCATACTGCGAGACCCCTGGCAACGATGTTGACCTTGACCTGTCTGACAATCAGAAGAACCTTGTCAGGTCGCTTGCTTCAACCGGCCGTCCAATCATTTTGATTCTCAATGAAGGACGCCCTCGTATCATCAATGAGATCGAGCCTCTTGCAACAGCAGTGGTGGATGTCATGCTTCCGGGAAACTATGGCGGTGACGCCCTTGCAGCTCTCCTTGCAGGTGAGGAGAACTTCAGCGGAAAACTTCCGTTCACATATCCTAAGTACACCAACAAGTTTGCGGTTTATGACTACAAGCCGTCAGAGAACCAGGTCACAATGGCCGGATCATACAACTACAACGCAGTCATGGATGTACAGTGGCCTTTCGGACATGGTTTGAGCTACACCGCATTTGAATATTCTAACATGACTGTTTCAGCAGAGAACTTCGTTTCGGGTGATGTACTCAAGGTGACCGTTGACGTGACCAATACCGGTGACGTAGCGGGAAAGGAAAGTGTCCTCCTGTTCTCATCAGACCTCTATGCAAGTTCCACTCCGGATGTGCGCCGTCTGCGTGCCTTTGACAAGGTGCTCCTTCAGCCGGGCGAAACCAAGACCGTTGGGTTCAGTGTGCCTGCTACAGATCTGGCATTCGTGAACTACTACGGACAGTGGACTCTTGAAAAGGGTGACTTCATCCTCTCATGCGGCTCGGAAAGCGTCACAGTGACCTGCACCGAAACAGTCCTTTACGATACCCCTAACATTGACTGATGCCCTTCCTGTCATGTCGAGCGAGCGTAGCGAGTCGAGACATCTATAATAATAAATGAATCATGAAAGTAAAGATAGTAAACAGATCAGCCTATCCCACCCCGGCCTACGCCACAGAGAAGTCTGCCGGAGTGGACCTGAAAGCAAACATAACCGAGCCGGTGACTCTCGGACCCCTTGAGCGGGCGATGATCCCTACCGGCCTCTTCATCGCCCTCCCAGACGGTACCGAAGCCCAGGTGCGTCCCCGCAGCGGGCTTGCAGCGAAGTTCGGAATCTCAGTCCTGAACTCTCCCGGCACCATCGATGCGGACTACCGTGGCGAGGTGAAGGTGATCCTGGTCAATCTCTCCAACGAGCCCTTCGTGGTCAATCCTGGCGAAAGAATAGCCCAGATGGTCGTGGCGCGCTACGAGAAGGTTGAGTGGGACGAGGTTGAAGTCCTGGATGAAACGGAACGAGGCCAGGGCGGCTTCGGCAGCACCGGCTGCTAGTCGATCTGCGTGTTGTACATGAAATCATCCTTTTTGTGTACAACACGCGGTGAAAATAGGGCTTTTTAGTGAAAAACAACTCGGGTTGTACACAAAAACCATGAAAACGTGTATAACCCGAAATTATGTCTACTAGATATATAACTATATGATGTCAATACAGCAGATATATACGATATTCATCTCGTGCGGCGGAGTCGTGACGACAGACAGCCGCGCGATAATGGGCGGTGAACTCTTCTTCGCCCTCAAAGGTGAGAATTTCGATGGAAACGAATATGCCCTTAAGGCTCTTGAGGCGGGTGCGGCATATGCGGTTGTGAACAAGGACTCCTCAGTGGCAACTCAGGCAGGGGAGAACTCCCGTCTGATTCCTGTCGAGGATACTCTGAAGACCCTCCAGGAACTCGCCCGCTGGCACAGATCCATGACCTTCGTGGACGGCAAGCCTCTGACTGTCATCGCGCTGACCGGAACAAACGGCAAGACAACCACCAAGGAACTCATCAGAGAAGTTCTCTCTGTGAAATATCGTGTGACTGCGACAGAAGGCAATCTGAACAACAGCATCGGAGTGCCTCTGACCCTCTTGAAGATCAATTCTCAGACCCAGATAGCCGTTGTGGAGATGGGAGCAAGTCATCCGGGCGATATCAAGGAACTTGTGGATATCGCTCTGCCGAACTTCGGCCTTATCACCAACGTCGGCAAGGCGCACCTCCTCGGCTTCGGAAGTTTCGAAGGTGTGAAGAAGACCAAGGGTGAGCTCTATGACTATCTCCGCAGGACTTCCGACAAGGTTTTTCTGAATGTGGACAACCCTCACCTATGTGCAATGGCCTCGGAACGCAATCTCCAGAACGACCCGGAACGTCCATATTCTCTCGTGCTCCCTTACGGTCTGGAATATTCCGGTGCCTCAGTACTCCCGTCAGACCCTGAGCACCCGTATCTTCGTATCCGGTTTATACAACCGTCCCTCCCTCAATGTCATGTCGAGCGAGCGAAGCAGGTAGAGACATCTGCGACTCTGACCACCCACCTGGTAGGCTCCTACAACGCCGACAACGTGATGGCAGCCATAGCAGTCGGCACCCATTTCGGAGTCTCGTTTGAAGACGCCTGTGCGGCAATCTCAGCATACGTCCCTTCAAACAACCGCTCCCAGATGACCGCCACCGGTCGTAATACACTGATAGTAGATGCCTACAATGCCAATCCGACCAGTGTGGACGCTGCCCTGGCCAACTTCGCCAATGTCAAGGCATCTCAGAAGATAGCCCTTCTTGGCGATATGCTTGAACTTGGCGATGATTCGCTTCAGGAACATGTCGCTGTAGTAAAAAAGACTCAGGAATCCGGCCTTGATATGGTCTGCCTGGTCGGTGCTGAATTCGGCAAGGCACTCCAGGAACTAGGCCTGTCGACTTCCGGCAATCTGGAAACTGGCGCGGAAGGACTGAAATGGTTTCCGGATTCCCAGACTCTCGCAGCCTGGCTTGAGGAACAGAAAATAACAGGTGCCACGGTCCTCATCAAAGGATCCCGCGGCACCCGTATGGAAAAGACCATTCCGGCCCTATAGTTCTGCCCAGTGTCAAGATTTATAATCCCTTCTCTATTACTTTGATAATAGATGAGGGATTTTATTTTGTCAGTAATATAGTTCCGATCTCAGTCTTGAACTTTTCCTTGTCCCTGGCTCCCACCGTCATGACAGGCTCTCCATTGAGAGGAATGTACATGATGGCTGGGATTGAACTGATGTTGAAGGCAGTGGCAAGATCACGGTTCTTGTCGATGTCCACCTTATATATCACTATCCTGCCGTCATACTCCTTTGCAAGTTCCTCAAGAATCGGGCTTATCCTCTGGCATGGTCCGCACCATGTGGCGGTGAAGTCCACTATGGCCGGCTTGTCTCCGAGATATTTCAGACCCTCGACAGTCATGTCATAGACCTTGGCATTGAAACTGGCAGCATTCAGTTCCTGAACTCCGGCTGTCTTTGCCTGAGCGCTCTTGGCCTGGCTGTCTGAATTCTTTTCTGTTCTGGCTCCGGCATTCCCGCAGGATGCGAGCACAATCACGATTCCGGCGACCATAGCCGCCAATTTATACAAGCTTTTCATATCTTCAATATTTTAGTTCTCCAAATATACACAAAATAGACCTATTTTCCTTTCCGTACTAAATATTTCAATCAGAAAATATTCATCCCTCCATGTTCGCGTGATTCGTAACCATCTGTCTATCATGAGTTTAATATACACCGCTCGCATGTCTGGGACAGCGAGCAGTAGATCCTATCATTTTGATATAGAGAAATTTATGAGTCACGATTGAAGATGCGCCATAGATCGCTATCTTTGCAAGAAAAATATGAGAAGAGTGCTACATATTCTGCTGCCCGGTCTTGTCTGTATTCTGACCGTGGGATGCTCGGCAGGTCACACGGAGGTGGAGACCAGTTGCGGATATGCACGATATTTCGATGTCTGCCGGGTGGAAAAGGGTAGCCTGAATGCTGTCGTGGCCATTTCTCCCTATTCCGGCCGATGTGATACACTTGTCCTGGACCGCCCGCTGAACAATATCGTCTGCATGTCTTCCTCGCAGGTGGCAGGTCTGGCAGCCATAGGAGCAGATTCCGTAATTTCCGCCGTCTCAGGAATAAGGTATATTTCCAATCCCGCAATCCGCGCCAGGGCAGAGGCGGATGGTCACCTCGATGGCGGCAAGAGCAGAGTCTATGATATAGGATATGAATCATCACTGGACTATGAGCGCATCCTGAAACTGAATCCTGATCTTGTACTGGCCTACACCGTTTCCGGAGCAGAACCGCAATATATCACACGTCTCCGTTCACTCGGCGTCAGAGTGCTTGTCCTGCACGATCATCTTGAAGATCATCCACTTGCAAGAGCGGAATATATAAGACTATATGGCGCTCTGACCGGCCGGCAAGCGCTTGCTGACTCTCTGTTTGAGAAAATCTCCACCCGTTATGAGTCTATGGCTGTGAGACCGGATAATGACTCCGACAGAGTGAAGGTGCTCCTGAATGTTCCGTATGGCGATGCCTGGTATATCCCCGGAGATGAAAGTTATATGTCAAGACTGATCCGTGATGCTGGTGGTGAAGTGCTTGGGGCGCGGCGGGGGACTTCCATCTCAGGCACGGTGACTTTGGAACAGGCATATAAACTCTCGCAGGAAGCGGATATATGGCTCAATCCCGGACCGTACCGCACCAGACGGGAATTGGAGAATTCTCATCACGCCTTCCCGATGTTCGGCCCGCTGAAAAACGGAAAGCCTATATACAACAACACCCTCAGGACAACGCCTGAGGGTGGTAATGATTTCTGGGAAAGCGGATCTGTCCGTCCGGACCTTATTCTAGAAGATATGATCAGAATCTTTTCCAGCCAGGAGGACTGTGACTCCTTAAAAGAAAGTGAGCAGGTCTTAGAATATCACTTTAAGGTCAAATAGCGGATTCCCGCAGAACTCAGCCTTGAACCCGGTCTCACCAGCAGATCTTTCCGCCAGAACCTTCTGAATATCCAGTTCCACAGCAACCAGGTCTCCGATTCTCAGCGAAACTCTTTGCGACGCCTTGCAGATTGCGTCTTCCAGCGTTTCCTTGACTCCTTCAAGATTTCCTTTCAGATCCCCGAGAATGTACTCATTCTCCTGATTATCAAGGACAACCGGATTATACAGCGGCATAGGAAGAAGCGAACTGTGGTCCAGACATGAAGAAAATGCAAGGTCTTCATCTGAGCAGTAAAGCAGCGCTCCGATTCCGAATCCGTCGTAATATCTGGAAACGAACTTCGCTCCGACGCATTTCCCGGCCTTGCTTATCCGCGCGAACACGACAGGGGTCCACAACATCTTATCCACACCATCCGGTACATAGAAATCCCTGCCTTCCTTTTCCCACGTGGTGTCAGGACGGCAATAGCAGAGACTGCATCCGTATGGTTTGACAGTTATATTCATTATTTTTCCTGAGAGAACAGGTCACCCAGTCCTTCGAACGGAGTGTATCCCTTGGTTCTTGGAATCGGTGCAGTGCGTGCAGGCATTGCAGCCTTCTTTTCGGCCTCGAACTGAGCCTTGAGCATGCTGAACTGCCTCTTGGTGTCCAAAGTGAAGTCTCCGTTGTCGATCCATGCGAAATATGACGGCTCGCTGAAATACACCTCGCGTGCCGTCTTGCCCTTGTGCTTTCCAAAACTTACTGTCGGCTCGTCCTTGTCGTTGAGAATCAGACGTCCGGCATAGTCCACTGTCCTCTGCTTGGTCGAAAACTTCGCCAGTTTGTCTACATTGTTCTCTATGCGCGGGTCTCCGGCATATCTGTCCAACTGGCCTTTGAGCACCTCGTATGTCGCGAGCGTGTCGGCTTCGGCAGCATGGGCGTTCTCCAGTTCGAGTCCGCAGTAGAACATATAGGCGGCCTTCAATGTGCGTGGCTCCATTGCGTGGAAGATGTTCTGCACATCCACCATCTGCAATGCATGGAGATCGATCTCAGGATGCTTGTCGGTGTATCTGCGCACCCTCTCTATCTCTTCCGCCAGCATAGGCAGGTCGAACTTCGCCGAGTTGAAGCCTGCAAGGTCGCTGCCTGTGAGCCATTCGACCACCTCCTCGGTGATCTGATAGAAGGTAGGGCAGTCCGCAAGGTCTTCCGCCGAGATTCCATGAACCGCCTGTGCAGAAGGGTTGATCTCCCTCTGGCACTGACGCTCATAATCCCAAGGTTTCACCCTCCAGGTCTTCACCCTCTGCTCTCCGCCGGGCATGATCTTCACAAAGCAGAGCTCAATGATCGAGTCTGATGCGATATTGAGCCCCGTGCTTTCTATGTCAAAAAACAATAATGGTCTTTCGAGATTCAGTTCCATATATGATTATTCAGTAAGTCCCCTCCTGTGGAGGGGATCTAGGGGTGGTATGGAAAACTCGATATCTTAAAGCGGGCTTTAAGATATCATTATAGGCATGATGATTCCGCAGATCTTCTCGCTCTCTTCCTCTTCCTCGGCAGGAACCACGAGAGCAGCCCTCTTGCTGTCCAGGAACTTCATCACGATCTCTCCGCAGCTCATGTTCGAGAGTGTCTCGATGATGAAAGGAGACTTGAATCCGATCGTGAGTTCCTCACCGTCGTACTGGCACTGCATTGTCTCGTGCGCAGCGATCGAGAATCCGAGGTCCTGTGCTGAGATCATGAGGCTTCCGCTCTTGAGGTCAAACTTGATATGGTTAGAAGCCTTGTTCGAGCAGACAGACACACGGCGCACTGTGTTGAGAAGCTGTGTGCGGTTGATTCTCAGGATGTTCGAGTTGTTCTGAGGGATCACGTCGCGGTATTTAGGATACTTGCCCACAACCAGACGGCAGATCACCATTGTCTGGTCGAATGTGAATACGGCGTTCTTTGAATCGAATGCCACTTCCACAGTCTCTGCATCCTTTCCGATGATTGCCTTGAGGATTGCAGCCGGCTTCTTGTGAAGGATGAATGATGCCTTCTCTGATGCCTTCACGTCGGTTGTCGTGTAGCAGATGAGTTTGTGTGAGTCTGAGGCCACGAGGGTAGTCGAAGCAAGGTCGATGTCGAAGAGGATACCATTCATTGCAGGGCGGATCTCATCGTCAGCCGTTGCATAGATTGTACTTGAGATACCGTCCAACAGGCTCTGTGCAGGGAACTGAAGTGTCACTGCGGTGTCGTCCGTACCTGTGATTTCCGGATAGTCCTCAGCAGGGAAATATGGGAGAGTGGATTCTCCGCTTGCCCAGCTGCATGTGAAAGCGCTGTCGCTTGTGGTCACGATTGTGAGAGGTTGGTCTGGAAGTTCCTTGAGCAGGTCCATCATGTGCTTTGCCGGAACTGCAATGCGTCCCTCCTCAGCTGTGCTCTCCACTTCGATGCTGGTCCTGAGTGTCAGTTCCGAATCGGAAGCGGTGATCTCCAGCGTGTCGCCCTTGAGGTCGAAAAGGAAGTTCTCAAGGATAGGAAGCGGTGATTTTGCAGGGATTGCCTTGGCAACAGCCATGACTCCTCTGAGCAGTTCTGAACTTGAAATGATAAGTTTCATATCTTATAGCGTTAAAATTATTTTCATCCGTTACGGTGGCGTAAGCGGCCACTACGGCATAATAAGCCAACAAATATACGAAGAACTTGCGTAATAATGGCAGGATGAGGGTAAAATTTGATAAGTGGTTGGTACATATACCATTTTTGTATTACCTCACCATATTGTTAATTTCGGCGGATGGAGCCGTATATGGTGGGTATTAG
>CAZMNZ010000070.1:0-11082 GCA_964567765.1 uncultured Muribaculaceae bacterium | reverse complement strand
TCAAGTTCATTCGTCACATTTTTCTCTTTTTTATGATTTTTGCTTTTTCTTAGTCTGCATTTATTACAAAAGCATATCGGACGGGAGAGACAATTTGGAAAAGGCAAAGAGTTTCTTGCCGAGGTCTTTCAAGGAGGCACCGATGTGATAAACGGTGTCGTCCACTATCAGGAAGCGGTCGTGGATGTTTTTGATAGACAGCACATTGACCGGAGCATACTGGGAGTTATGTTTCTGCACATCAAGCAGCAGATCCTTGGTCAGACGGCCAGTGCGGATCTCAGCCGACACGCCTGCGGGCCGTTTCGCCAGAATCAGAAGCGTGCCTTCATCCACATAATTATCAATCAGCACAATCCGGCATTTTGCAGATTTGACAAGGTCAGCCACAAACACATATGCATCGAATATCTGACCGTCGTAGAAGACGCCTTCCACTGGAGGCAAAGATGTCCGGATAAAGAAATCGATCTGCTGCTGATGTGCAGCAAGAACTGTCTTCTGTTCCGACACACTGTCTTCCAATGATTTCAGCCTTCGCTCGATTGTATATCCCCGTAACATATAATCTTTCAACACAGCACTTGCCCACCTACGAAAAGCAATAGCATTTCTGCTGTTTACTCTATATCCTACCGAAAGTATCATATCCAGATTATAGAACTGAGTCTTGTATTGCTTACCATCTGAGGCAGTCCGTTCCAAAATGGAACATACTGAAGTCTCCTCCAGCTCGTGACTTGCGAATATGTTTCTGACATGCTTCGTAATCGCCGGTCTCTGCACACCAAACAACAAAGCTATCTGCTCCTGCGTCAGCCATACAGTATCCTCTTCCACCCGAACCTCCAGACGAGTAATCTCATCCGGCTGATAGACGACAATCTCACCGGTCTCCAATGGGCCGTTTTCCATATGCCCCAGCTTTCCTTTCTTTAACTCTTTCTCCATACCTTTTTGCCCGAAGTTCTGAATCTCTTCCTGGAATGTCAAGTTCATTCGTCACATTTTTCTCTTTTTTATCATTTTTGCTTTTTCTTAGTCTGTTTTTGCAGGAGATTGCGAAAGTGAGGGAAAGCCGGGAGGTTTGGAGTGCATGTTGCAATGGAAAGAGGCAACCATAACATTGAAGAATATGAATGCTGATTATTTCTGGCTGATAATGGCAGCTGCGATTGTAATAGCCATCGTCGTGCAGATCGTCATCGACAAGCGCAAAACTGAAAAGAACAAGGGAGAGAAACGCAGATAACACTCTGCAAATCAACACAAAGCAAAAACAGACCTGCGTCCGATGGAGCAGGTCTGCTGTATTTTAAAAATAAAGGGGCTATTTCAGAAGATCGTTCAGGAGTTTGCGGAGGGACTTTTCGTCCACTACCGAGCCGTCTACAAGCTGACCGTCTGCGATGATGAAGGTCGCAGGAAGGGACGGGAGATTGTAGGTGGTGACATATGGGGATAAAGTTCCACGACTGTCGCAGACATTGATCCACGGGAGTTTCTGCTCCTTCACGACCTTCGCCCAAAGAGCCTTGTCCGGATCCAGAGACACCTGATAGATCTCAAATCCTCTGTCATGGAACTCCTTGTAGACAGGCATGAGGACATCAAGGTTGAACATCTTCTGAGAAGCGTCTGCCGCACTCCAGAAATACACCATCACCACCTTGGCATCGACCTCGCTGAGTTTAATCTTATTCGCCTGTACATCAGGGAGTTCTATTTCAGGATATCCCACTTCCTGCGCTGAACTCAGACGAGCCTCAAGTTCCATATAGCCGAAACGCCTGTCTGCCTCATTCCTGAGGGCCTTCACATACTTCGACTCCGGATACACTGTCTCCAGAGTGTCAGCCACATTCCTGAAATGGATTGCGTCAGTGTTCTGGCCGAAGACAGGAAGTTCCGCTCCGAAATTCTGGAACAGAACCGGAACAGAAGTGAGCGAACGGCTGTTCTCCATGACATAACGGACACAGTTCCTGTAATGATTCACATAAACCTGCCCCATCTCCTTCCTGACAGCCTCCGCATCCTTTGCAGAAGCCGTTTCAAGCGCAGCAGCGAGAGAATTCAGATGTCCGAGTGCAAGAGCATAGTCCTTTTCCACTTGAGCAAGCTTCTCAGTCTCTGCAGAACCTGTCACCGTAAAGTGACCGAGAGTATCGGCCACAACATGAACCTTGTCACCGTTCTCCAGAAGCAGCGAAGCGACCTTGGTTCCGTTACGGAAAAGATACACAAACTCAGGCTGTCCTTTCTCCACTTCCACCTTGTATGCAAAGCGGCCCGAAGCATCTGCCTTCACCGTATCCAGAATCTCGTACCTGTTGATATTCAAAAGCTTGACAATGACGTCAGAGGATGGTGCACCTTCAAGTACGCCTTCCACCTTTGCTCCATTAGAGCACGCAGCCGCGAACACTGTCGCAGCTGCAATTGCAAGTATCCTACTGAATCTTGACATATTCGTTATAGATTGAAGAAGCGATCTCCGCAAACTCTGCAGGAGAAAGTTCCAGTTTCTTCTTACGGAAATCCATATCTGCCTCAGACTGAAGCGGCACGAGATGGATATGGGTGTGAGGCACCTCCATTCCGAGAACTGCGACGCCTACCCTCTTGCAAGGGATGGCAGCCTTTATCGCCTGAGCGACAGTCCTGGCAAACGCACACAGACCCGCATAAGTCTCGGTGTCAAGGTTGAAGATATAGTCCTCTTCCGTCTTCTTAGGGATCACGAGGGTATGTCCCGCAGCCATCGGAGCGATATCGAGAAAGGCATAGAAATCCTCGTTCTCGGCCACCTTGTATGATGGAATCTCGCCGTTGGCTATTTTAGTGAATATTGTTGACATATTACAAGGTGATTTCGAGAATTTCGAACTTGATTATGCCTGCAGGAACCTTAGCCTCTACGGTTTCGCCGACGCCATGTCCCATGAGAGCCTGACCGATAGGAGTCTTCACTGCAAGTTTGCCTGACATGAAATCCGCCTCCTGCTCGCTCACGAGAGTGAAGTTCATTATCTGATTGGTATTGAGGTTCTTCACCTTCACCTTGTTAAGCATCTGCACCTTGTCTGTTCCGATCTGCGACTCGTCGATGACGCGTGCATTTGCAACAAGATTCTGAAGTTTTGCGATATTAAGTTCAAGAAGTCCCTGAGCCTCACGAGCCGCTTCATATTCCGCATTCTCCGACAGGTCTCCCTTGTCACGCGCTTCAGCTATAGCCGCTGAAATGACAGGACGCTGGGCAATCGCCTCCGCAAGTTCCTTCTTTAGTTTGTCCAGACCCTCCTGGGTCATATACTGTAGTGCCATAATTATAGATTTTATTGTTTAATTACATAATAAACAAGGAGTTCTGTCGTGAAACAGAACCCTTTAACTTCCTTGCAAATATAGCAATTTTATCTTAGAAAAGCATTCTATTCCAAATATTTCGGCTTCATTATCTCCGAATATACAATGAGTTTCTTCGGGTCAATCTTCTCTTTATGTTCCGGCTCTTCCTCCTCAAGAATCGGAACTTCAACAGGGTTCACTGAACGAGGCGCTTCCTCAACAGGAGCAGAAGACACAGTCACCGGCTTGACGAGCTCCGGCTCAGGAACCCTCACCTGCTGTTTTTCTTCTGCAACAAAAGGTGGAATCGGTTCATCCTGATACTCCTGCAGTTCCTCTGATGGGGTCACAGGAGGAAAGACCTCAGCCCCCTCTTCACCGAAGAGGTCTGCAAGTTCCTTGAACCCGCCTGCCTTTGCAGGCTTGCCGGCGGACTTGAGCTTCTTCTCGATGACCTTGAATCCAAGACCGAGGGTCAGCGCCAATACGGTTATAATTATATCTTCCATAATTCCTTGTGGTTTATCACCTTACGGCAGGCGTCACGGTCCTTCTCCAGCTGAACCCTCAGGTCGTCAAGAGAATCGAACCTGACCTCCTCCCTTATACGGGAAACGAAAGTCACTTCCAGGTCAAGACCGTATATATCCTCGTCAAAGCCAAATATATTGGTCTCGATGGTACGCGCATTTCCCATCCCGACTGTGGGCCTGCACCCCACATTGCACATTCCGAAATATTCCTTCCCCAACGTATGCACCTTCACAAAATACACTCCGTTGCCCGGAACGAGCTTCAGAGGCTCATAAAGCTGCATATTGGCTGTCGGAAAGCCTATAGTGCGACCAAGCCTGTTGCCCGCCACGACCACGCCCTGAAGCGAATAGTCATATCCGAGCATTGCCGACGCCTCCTGCACATCTCCCTCCTCAAGCCTTTCGCGGATCTTGGTGGAGCTTACGGCATACCCTTTCTCCGAAGGCACCATCTCTGTCCTTATGACCTCTATGCCGAGTTCAGAAGCGACGGCGGCAACCTCATCCGCACCAGCGGCATCACAGCCTATCCTGTTGTCATATCCAAGCAGAACGGCTCTGGCACCGAACCTGTCCATGAGCATGCAGAGATATTCCTTCATGGTCATGGTGCTGAAGTCCTTCGTGAACTGAAGCACCTCAACATGGTCAACCCCCAGGCTGTGAAGGATGTCCTTCTTCTCCTGAAGAGTCGTAAGAAGCCTCAGGTCACGGGCTCCCTTTTGCAGCACATTACGGGGATGCGGCCAGAAAGTGATGACCGTGCTTTCATCCCCGCGTACTGCGGCAGCTTCAACGAGCTGCCTTATTACATGACGGTGCCCGACGTGGACACCGTCGAAAAATCCGGTTGCTACAACCATCTTACAAGTTCAAAGTCCTGTCTGTGAGGAAGTTTAGCGTTCTTCGCATATATACGGCCTGCCACCTGATAGAGACCTGACCTGTCAGGGTTGATGGAAGCCACATACTTGGCCACACCGTCAACTGACTCTATCGGCTTGAAGTCGTACTTCTCCTGGATGTGGAGCTTGCCCTTCTTGTCGAATGTAGCGAAAAGAAGTTCAACTCCAACCTCATTTGCATCGAGGTCACCGATATTGAGCAGGATCTCGCTTTCAAATGCCTTGCCGATAGCGAAGTTATCGCTGTTGCTGTCCGGTTTGGTAACAGACACCACCTCGATGTTCTTCCACTCACGACGAAGTCTCTTCTTCCATGCTGCAATCTCACGTGCCTGAGCAAAGTCGTCAGCTACGATACCGTCTACGCGGGCAGCCTGCGGCACATAGTACTGGTCGATATAGTCAGTGAGCATACGGTTGGTAGTGAAGTTGCAAGCCACCTGTGCCACACAGTTCTTGATGTACTCGATCCAGTCTGAAGAGCGACCTGTAGAAAGGCTCTTGTTGTAGAATGTAGGAGCGATCTCGTTCTCGATGATGTTGTAGATTGTTGCTGCATCGAGCTCGTCCTGATAGTTCTGGTCATCGTATGTCCTCTCCATTGGAAGAGCCCAGCCGGCACCCTGCTTGTAACCCTCAACCCACCATCCGTCGAGGACAGAGAAATGCATGACACCGTTCATCGCTGCCTTCTCTCCTGAAGTACCTGATGCCTCAAGAGGACGTGTAGGGTTGTTCATCCATACGTCAACACCCTGGACGAGGTACTTGGCAACTGTGATGTCATAGTTAGGAACGAAGACGATCTTACCGATGAAGCGTGGCTGCTTCGAGATGTCGACGATCATCTTGATAAGATCCTGACCTGCCTTGTCAGCCGGGTGAGCCTTACCTGCGAAGAGGAACTGTACAGGCTGCTTAGGATCGTTCACGATCTCAGCGAGTCTGTCGAGGTCACGGAACAGCAGGTGCGCCCTCTTATATGTTGCGAAACGACGTGCGAAACCGATTGTGAGGACGTCATCACGGAGATTCTCCTTGATTGTAACGACCTGCTTTGGTGAATAGTGGTTTGCAGCGGCAGGGTCAGAGAGTCTTCTCTTCACCTCGTCGATGAGCTTCTTGCGGAGTGAAGTGCGGATATTCCATACTTCCTCGTCAGACACCTTATATATACCGTCGAAGCATGACTTGTCGTAGTGGTGAGTCTTGAACTCCTCACCGAACACTCTTGCGTGAACTTCCTTCCACTCAGGAGCGGTCCATGTAGGATAGTGGACACCGTTTGTCACGTAGCTTACGTGGAGTTCCTCAGGGAGATAGCCTGGCCACATATGACCGAGGATGTCCTTGCTGACCTCACCGTGAAGCCATGACACACCGTTCACGCCCTGTGAGATGTTTGCTGCGAGGATTGACATCGAGAACTTCTCGTTCACGTCAGCGCCGTTATTCTTTCCGAGACCCATCATAGTCTCCCAGTCGATCTTCAGACGCTCAGGATAGTGACCGATGTACTTGCGGAGGAGACCTTCATCGAAGGCATCGTGTCCGGCAGGAACCGGTGTATGGGTTGTGAAGAGCGATGATGCCCTTACGACTTCGAGAGCCTCCTGGAACTCAAGGTTCTGCTCAGAGATAAGTTCACGAAGACGCTCAAGTCCGATGAATGCCGCATGTCCCTCGTTGCAGTGATATACCTGCGGGTTGATTCCGAGCTGACGGAGGGCACGGATACCGCCGACACCGAGAAGGAGTTCCTGCTTCAGACGGTTCTCCCAGTCTCCACCATAGAGGTTGTATGTGATCGACCTATCCTCAGGAAGGTTCTCAGGAATGTCGGTATCAAGGAGATAGAGTTCTGTACGACCCACATCTACCCTCCAGAGACGAGCGTTGAGATTACGTCCTGGGAAAGCCACGCTGATGGTGATCCAGTTTCCGTTCTCGTCACGTACAGGGGTAGCCGGAATCTTGTTGAAGTCCTGAGCTACATCCTCAGCCACCTGCTCACCGTTTGCCGTGAGCTTCTGGTTAAAGTATCCGAAACGGTAGAGAAGACCGACAGCCACGAGGTTGGTGTTCATATCGGAAGTCTCCTTGATATAGTCACCGGCAAGGATACCGAGACCGCCTGAATAGATCTTGAGGGATGTGTCCAGACCATACTCCATGCAGAAGTATGCTACAGAAGGAGTCGTGCGCTCTGCCTTGAGTGCCATATAAGCGTTGAACTCGTCCATGACAGTCTTGAGGTCTGCGAGGAACTTGGTGTCCTTCTCAAGTTTCTGATATCTCTTGAGGCTCACCTTGTCGAGCATCGCGATAGGGTTCTGGCCTGATGCCTCCCATGCCTGTGGGTCGATTGATGCGAAAAGGTTCTTTGCTGACTCGTTCCAGCACCACCAAAGGTTCTTGGAAAGTATTTCGAGGTCTTTAAGTGAATCCGGAAGGTGACGAGTCACGATCACGCTGTTCCAGGTAGGCTGATTTACTTCAAATTTCTTGTACTGCATATTTTTTTCATTCTTGGCCATAGGGTACGCACCCTTGACCGATATTAATTTCTCCAAAGCCTTTGAATAGGCTTCCTTATAATATACGATATTATTTTCCCAAAGGGCAATGTCAGATACGTCTTTTGCGTTCTGCATATACTTCTTCCTGCTATCCTTACGCAGAGACGCCATCTCGATCACGCGCTGAGTCACGCCGTCCACCACTTCAAAGTAGTTGGAGTCGTTCCTGTCAAGCACCGTGATGCCCGGATGCTTCTTTCCGTAATGGGTACGCACCCAGAGGCCGAAACCGGCAAGTGTTGTAGTCAAGGTAGGAACCCTGAATGCAAGACTCTCAAGCGGAGTGTATCCCCATGGCTCGTAATATGACGGGAAGATG
Source organism: uncultured Muribaculaceae bacterium (assembly GCA_964567765.1). Classification (GTDB taxonomy): domain Bacteria; phylum Bacteroidota; class Bacteroidia; order Bacteroidales; family UBA932; genus Cryptobacteroides. The sequence continues at coordinate 3,389 of CAZMNZ010000070.1, read as the reverse complement.
GTAAGGTCGAGACCTGCAAGGAGGTCGTAATATGACATATTGAATATGCCGTCGTTTCCGTTCAGATATGAAGGGATGAAATATACCTTCACCTTGTCTCCAAGGGCGTTGTTCAGATGAAGCTCATTAAGACGTCTGGTCACATTGTCATACTCAGGATTAATCAGGTAGTGAGAAGCCCTTGTGACATAAGTGGATCCGTTGCCGGCAAGTTTTGCAAGAAGCTGCTTGTCCGGGCCGTTATGTCCCGACGGAATCATTATGAAGGCGTGTACGCACTTGCCCTTGAAGTCAGTGTGATTGAGTTTGTCGAGAGCGTCGATAAACACATCGATACCCTTGTTCTTCCACTCGTAACGGCCGCCGATGCCCACAAGAAGGGCGTTCTCCGGCACCTCTTCACCGCTCATGGCAGAAGCCACTTCTGTCAGTTTGGCCCTTGCTGCAGCACGTTTCACATCATATTCCTCATCAGTAGGAGGAGTGAAACTTGGCTCGAAACCGTTAGGAGTCACAACGTCAACCGGCCTTCCGAGGAACTGGCGGCACTCCTGCGCCGTGATGTCGCTCACTGTTGTGAATATATCGCTGTTCTCAGCAGCCTTCTTCTCAAGGGAATGTCTTGCTGCCACATTGAAATGTCTTGCCTTTTCATCAGCATTGTAATTCAGAAGGCTGTCGTAAAGAGGCAGGTTGTTGCCTGCTATGCACCTTCCGATTACAGTTGCATGAGTTGTGAATACAGTTGCTACAGGAACATTCACGGACTTGAGATACAGAAGTCCTGTTCCGGTCATCCATTCATGGAACTGAGCAACGACCTTGTCAGAAGATTCCAGATTGAACTGATAGAAACTCTCGATCACCCTGCCGGCAGCATAACCGAAAAGAGCGGATTCGCGATAGTCCCAGTTTCCAGTCAGGGAATCCACGCGGAAGCGTTTCCAGAATTCTGTCAGTATCTCATTCTGACGAGTGAGGAACTGCTTGAAGTCCACGAGAATTGCTGTCGGTCTGCCCGGCACGTTCCAACGTCCGATGCGGACTCTGAGTCCCTCTGCTGCAGCCTGGATCTTCCATGCCCTGTACAATGTAGGATCCTCGATGAAGTCAGGGTTAGACTCCTCGTTCATCCATACATCCGGACCCACCATGATATGGCGGCGGCTGTACTCGCTCTTCAGATAAAGGGACTTTGTGGCGATGACGGTGTATATGCCGCCCACCTTATTACACACTTCCCAACTAACCTCAAACAGATAATCAGGTTTGATAAGTTCTGTTTTCATTTATATAAATAAATTTACTTAGTTACCCCGGCCGGAGCCATTATCAGGTTCCGTCCGGGGAAAATATCATATCGTTGCACAGATTTCTCTACTCAGCCGAGGCCTCGCTCGAAATGACACCTGTATCAACTATTTCTTCGTCGTCTTCTTTGCCGCAGTTTTCTTTACCGCAGTCTTCTTTGCAGGCTCCGCCTTCTTCACTGTCTTCTTCGCAGCTGCCTTCTTCGGCTCAGCCTTCACGGCCTTCTTTGCCGGAGCCTTCTTTTCATTTGCGGCTGCAAAGTTAACATCTGAAACGGAAATTGCATCATCAACTCGCAAAATAAAATCACTTAATACGTTCATATAGTTTATAAACGCCTCATATGGAGTATCATACGGGTTGAAATATTTATGCACAGCTCCGTCTGAGAAGAACTTTGTGCACATATAATAGAAGTGGTCGCTCTCCTGGAGATGGCCGAAATCAGCCCAAAGCGCCTCGTCGTTCAGGAGACCGAGCTTCTCGGTCTGGTCATAAAGTTTGTTGAATGCGTCGTTCTGGAGCTCGTTTCCAAGCCATGCTGTCACGTCACGCTCCTCGTCTGCCCATGAGATAGGGTCGAACACGTCGAGTTCTCCCACCGGACGATGCTTCTTTGTTGCCTGTGAAGGGGTTACGAACTCAAACTCACCGTCAGCAAGGACGATCTGAGGAAGCGCTCTCATGAAATCGAAGATTCCGCTTGCAGCCTTCTGGTGCTCGCCGAATGTCTCGTAATCCATGAACAGGTTCACGATCTCGTCGTTCTGAGCGGCAGCCTTGAGCCATGCGAGATACTTCTCACCTGTGAGCGGCCAGTCAGACCAGGTCCTGTCAGAGAAACGGAAGGCGATGTCATCGCTGAGTCCGGAGTTTTTGAGAAGGAGTTTGAGACCTGAAGCCTGTGCGCATGTATATACGAAATTAGGGCTCTTCCATCCGAGGACATGCTTCGCACCCTCAGTGAGCATGGTCTTGAATCCCATCTCGTGAACCATTTCTCCGATAGCATCAGAATATACGAGTTCTGTGTTACGGAAAGCCTTAGGAGTCACTCCGAAGTAGTGCTCGATTGCAGCCTTGTGCTTGAGCACCTGATGCTTGAACTCTGCCTCAGAAGCAAGAGAAGCAAGAGAGTGATAGTAAGTCTCTGAAAGGAACTCGACGCTGCCTGTCTGAGCAAGCTTGCGGAAGCTCTCGATAACCTCCGGTGCATATCTGTCGAACTGCTCAAGGACAGTACCTGAGATGGAGAATGCCACCTTGAAGGCACCCTTGTTGGCCTCGATGAGTTCGAGAAGAAGCGCGTTCATCGGGAGATAGCACTTCTGAGCCACCCTGCGGAGGATGGTGCGGTTTGCGAAATCGTCATAGTAATGCGAATCCTTTCCGATGTCGAAGAATCTGTACAGTCTCAATCTTGTTGGCTGATGGACCTGAAAATACAGACAAATACTCTTTTTCATGATATTTCGTTTTTATTTATTCTTGTCAATAACTTCCTGATATATACCCTTGATCTTGGCAGCAACATCGTTCCACTTGATGCTGTTCACCTCGTCATATCCGCAACGTGCAGCAAGCTGCGATATCGCCGGATACTGGAGCAGGCCATAGATGGCATCGGACATCGCGTCAACATCCCAGAAATCCACTTTGAGAGCATATTTCAGAATCTCGGCACAGCCTGACTGCTTTGAAATGATTGAAGGTACATTGGTCTGCATAGCCTCTAGAGGAGAGATGCCGAACGGCTCCGAAATCGAAGGCATCACATAGACATCAGACAGGGCAAACATCTTGTGAACCTCCTTTCCACGAAGAAAGCCCGTGAAATGGAATTTGTCGGAGATGCCAAGACGCGCGACGTGACGGATACACCTGTTGAGCATATCACCGCTTCCGGCCATCACGAAACGCACGTTCTTACATCTCTTGAGCACCTTTGCAGCAGCCTCGATAAAATATTCAGGACCCTTCTGATATGTCACACGGCCGAGGAAGGTAACAACCTTCTCCTTCACGTTCCTCTCGACCTCGAGCTTTTCGCGGCCGGTGAAGTCCACAGCATTGTGGAC
>CAZMNZ010000069.1:2550-11112 GCA_964567765.1 uncultured Muribaculaceae bacterium | reverse complement strand
CTGAATTTTGTTTTCTTTGGTTGTAACATTTTTCTATTACTTTTAATTAAAAATTCCCGTAATATTCCTAACTAATTGAGTGTCAGCTGGTTGGGCGGAGTCGTCCTCAATTATTGGGTTGCAAAGATAGTAAAAATTATTGAAATGCAAATAATATTTTTAATTTTTTGCAACATTTTAGACCGAAACTTTTGAATGCTAAAACGCGCATTTTCATGCAGTTACAAACATTGATGAAATTTTTCTGCACGCATTTTGGACCGAGGGCTGTTTTGCGTAAATCCAGTTTGGCACGGGGGTGATTTCCGGTCACGAAAACGGCATATTTTACAAAGGAATGGAGAGAGTGTCGGGGAGAAATGCTAAATTTGCGGTCATGAATGTGAAGACCCGCATAATTACATTGATGGCGTTCCTGGCCTTGACGGCCGGGGCGGCATGGCAGGTCAACGCCCAGGCATGGAGACAGGACGGCAGAGCCAGAAAGAGTCTGCCTGAAAGCGGAATGCAGCAGGAGGTGAAGAAGGTGGCACGCACTGATGGAACCGGCAGGAAAAGCAGCAAGGGAGACATTCTGGAGTATATAGTAGAGGACGGTGACACCATATATATAGATGAGATCCGGGCATCCAAGGTCTATTCACGCCTGCCGAAGCAGAATGGAAAGGAGTGGAGGAAATATTACAGGCTCGTGCATAATTTCAGCAAGGCATATCCATACGCGCTCGTGGCAAGAAAACTCGTGATGGAAGCGGACAGCACGATAGCCGCCGACAACCTCAAGAGAGTCAAGAGGGACAAATACATAAGCCAGGTGCAGAAGGAACTCTTCGAGGTGTTCGAGGGGCAGATGAGGAAACTGACCGTCAGCCAGGGAGCCCTGCTTATGAAACTCGTCGACAGGGAGGTCGGAAAATCATCCTACAATATAATAAAGGACTACAAGAGCGGAATCGCGGCCGGATTCTGGCAGGGAATCGCCAAAATATTCGGCACGGACCTGAAAAAGCCCTACGACCCGGAGGGAGAGGACGCAAAGACCGAGGAACTGGTGGAGATCTGGGAGTCAGGAGACTTCGAGGCGTTCTATTTCTCTATATTCTGGAAAGATCCTCCGGTGATGCCTATTCCGGAAAAATACCTGTAAATTGCGTGTCACGTAACTCTCTGATTTTCTGCAAATTAACGATTTAACTCGCATGCAAATGACAGCGAGCCAAACATTCAAGTTGCTGAGAGTCAGCCAATTGGAGTACACGGACAGACCGGATATACGGAAGAGCCGTCGAAGCAAAGAGCATGGGACGACTCCATCCAATCTTTCAGAATCATAAGACGGGCTCCGCAAGGAAGAGCCATATCCACTTCCGCGTGGTAGTGCCCGAAGATATAACAGTCGATCTTATGAGACTTGGAGAACTCTGTCACGAATTCATACAGAGGCTCCTTTTCGCCCTTGAACACATAATGCTCATTATGCGACAGGCGGCTGTGACGGGACCATGTGTTGCCCAGACGGTACGCAAACCACGGATGGAGCATGCTGAACAGAATCTGGAGAAGGCGGCAGTGGAAGATGGCGCGTATGCAGCGGTAGCCGAACGGAACCGGGCCCAGTCCATCGCCGTGCCCAAGACAGAAGCGCTTCCCTCCGATCTCCACCACAGCAGGCTGCTCCAAACGCGTCATTCCGAGTTCCTCGAAATAACTATAAGTCCAGATGTCATGATTGCCGGGGAAGAAATACACCTTCACACCTCTGTCCAGGAGTTCCTGGATCGCAGCAAAGACACGGATATAGCCCTTCGGCACCACGTCACGGTACTCGTACCAGAAATCCCAGATGTCACCGAGCATATAGACCGCCTCCGTATCCTCGGGAAGAGAACGGAGAAAATCTGCGAAACGGCGCTCGCGGGCTGCCGGATCGGCAACCTGAAGGCCAAGGTGAACGTCTGATACGAAATAGGTCTTCATTATGCAAAAATGAATATGCAGGCTGAGGCGATGAGGCAGTAGAGGGCGAACCAACTGAGCTTGGCCTTCTTGACAAGGGCAATCATCACCTTGCAGGCAAAGAGTCCCGACAGGAATGCGGACAGGAAGCCGAAAATCAGAGGAAGCGTTCCAACCGACGATGCTCCGAACTCCCCTCCGACAATCTCAAGGAAGGTCTCGCCAAGAATAGGGACCAGGACCATCAGAAACGAGAACTGAGCCATCACTTCGCGCTTCACACCACAGATAAGACCGGTCGAAATGGTTGTGCCTGAGCGGGAAAGGCCCGGAACCACAGCGAAAGCCTGCCCCAGACCGACCGCAAAGGCCTGCCAGTATGATATTCCGTTACGATATTCATTTGCAGGAAATATGGACTTGCGTCCCGGACGGGAAGCATAGTCGGAGAAGAACAGCAGGAGAGCCGTTGCGATGAGAGCCCAGCCTACGACATGGATGGAACCGAAGAGGGACTCCACCTGATCCTTGAAGAACATCCCGACCACGAAGACAGGAATCATGGACACCACCATCTTCAGCAGGTAATCCGTCTGGTCGTTGCACACAAGGACTCGCGCTCCGGCCTCGTTCTTTTCAATCTTCCAGCCCTTGAGTCCGCAGAAAAAGCCCTTCAGAAGATCCCAGATCTGCTTGCGGAACACGAGAATGGTACTCAGCACAGTCGCGGCATGCACCATGGTCGTGAACAGAAGATCGTCAGTTGTCTCAATACCCAGAAGTTCCTTTCCTATCTCAAGATGTCCGCTGCTGCTCACCGGAAGAAACTCCGTCAGTCCTTGCAGAAATCCAAGGATAACCGCTTCAAACCATTCCATATTCTTACTTCTTAAGGACTTTCATTATGGCTACCATCTCTATCACTATTCCGAGGATTATCACTATCGGAGCCGCCACCATACGGCGGAAATCGAACATCGCGTAATTGAACACTTCCGGATCATCGCTTCCTCCGCCACACATCAGGATATACCCTGAAACCATGACCAGAAGTCCTATAAACAGAATTTTCAGACCACCGGGGGTCATTGCCATCTTTTCGTTGTTTTCCATTTTCTTTTCTTTATATAGATCCCTCGACAAGCTCGGGATGACAGTTTTTCGCTCGGGGTGACAATCATCCTCTCGGGGTGACAGTTAGTAGTACAGTTCGTCCTTCTTCAATGAGACAAGCTTGTTGACTACAAACCACGTGCTCAGAAGACATATGGCCAGACCCGACACAATCACGATACCCATCACGGCGAGCAGGAGGTCAAGGCGGAATATCTCGAACAGCTGTTCAAAACCGCTCCTCATGAAATACATAACGACAACCAGAGCAATGATCGCGATGAACGCCGCAAAGATCCCCTGAAAGGCCGACTGCACAAGGAACGGAGCACGGATGAACGATCTGGTCGCGCCCACAAGTTTCATCGTATGGATGGTGAAGCGACGAGCAAAGACATTCAGACGCACCGTGTTGTTGATCAGCACATAGGAAATGAACAGAAGCAGGGCCACAAAAACCGCTATGATCATCGATATCCTGTTCAGATTCGCATTCAGGGCATCAACCAGAGATTTCTGATACACGACCTCATCCACAAGCGACGAAACCGCAATCTCACCCTTCACAACCTCAAGACTGTCCGCCGAAACATAATCCGCATTCAGCGTGATATCTATTGACGCCGGGATCGGAGACGTCTCAAAAACATCAAGAAAATCGTCGCCCAACTGGTCTGCAAGTTCACGTTCGCCCTGTTCGCGGGAAACGAACACCGTACTCTTGATGAAACGTTCCTTTTCCAGAGCCTCACAATATTCCAGAGCCTCCTCGTCGGAAACCGTCTGCTTCATCATGACCGAAACCTGCATATTCTCCTTGAAATAGTCGGAGACCCCCTTCGCATTAACGAGAAGGAGGCTAGCCAGCCCCACCAGAAAAAGCACAAGGCTTATGCTGATGACCGAGGAGAGGTATGCATTCGCCAGTCTGCGGCGCATTATCTTGTTGTCGTTACTTGCCATACGCGTAATCCCATTCAGCCGCCAAAGATAGTGAAATTCAAAATATTTTATTACCTTTGTACGGATTTTGTCATTAAAATTAACCATTATGGGTGAATCGGTCAAAAGAGTTCTGTTCGTCAATTCGGAGATATTCCCGTATCTCGCGGAATCAGACATCGCCAACATCGGAAGATACCTTCCGCAGGGCATTCAGGAAAGGAAGAAGGAGATACGCTCCTTCATGCCTCGCTACGGTTGCATCAACGAAAGGAAAAACCAGCTGCACGAGGTCATCAGACTCTCCGGAATGAACATCGTCATCAACGATGTGGATCGTCCGCTCGTGATCAAGGTTGCGTCAATTTCGGCAGCCAGAATGCAGGTCTATTTCATTGATAATGAGGACTATTTCCATAGAAAGAGCGTATACTGCGACGAGAACGGGGAGTTCTTCAAGGACAACGCGGAGAGGGCGATATTCTTCGCACGCGGCGTTCTTGAGACCGTGAAGAAGCTCAGATGGGCTCCTGACGTAATCCACTGTCAGGGATGGATATCTCAGGTGCTTCCACTCTATCTGAAGAAGGCATACATTGACGACCCGATATTCTCAAACAGCAAGATCGTGCTCTCCCTCTACGGAGACACTCCGACAACCGACTTCCCGGCAGACTTCAAGGACAGGATCCTTTTCGGAGGAGTTTCCGAAAAAGACGTTGAGATTCTGGCGGAACCTACTGGCATAAATCTTGCGAAACTCGCCGCCAGTTATTCTGACGGCATCATTCTCGGAGCAGAAGAAGTGGCTCCCGAACTGGTGGAATACTGTCAGGAATCAGGTCTTCCAGTGCTTCCATTCAACAAGGAAAAGCTTCAGGACGGAACCTACATCGAAGATTACAACAGTTTTTACGACAACTTATAATGAACTTGAACATCATCAGCAGAGTCAGCCGCCTGGCGGCTATCGGTGCGATACTGCTTGGCTCTGCATCTTGTATAGACATCAACGAAGAACTCGGAGAAAATTTTATCCCCACTGACCAGAGATGGGACGTTTATACCCCACAGGCAGTGGAACTCAAGGATATACGGCTTCAGATGTCGGACGGTCTGTCCGGCTACAGCACCAGCAGATTCACTTTCGGAGCCGTCAACGACGGTTTCCTCGGCACAAGCATCAAGAGCACGAGCTTCACACTCGTCCCTATTGCCGACACTCTTGATTTCGGAAGCAACACAGTGGTGAGACAGTTTCACTTCTGTGCTGTAAGAGACACTTTGTCAATGGTATATGACAATCAGGAGAGAATGCTCCAGAACATATATATTTCCGAGCTCAAGAAGCCGCTCGACTCGACAGTACTCTACACCGGTGCATTCACGGACGCTACGATCAGGGCGGAATTCCTCGACCTTGAGAACCGCATCACAGTAGGCGTCCCCGTATATGACGGAGGCGACTCGCTTTCCTTCGACTTCGACAAGGAATGGACGATGGGGTTCATAGACAGGCTCAGGACTGCTGACCTTGACAGCATGAACCTCTATATCAACTCCGCTCCGGGAATCTTCATCACGACAGACACCCCTGCAGGGCCGGGAGGACGAATCAATATGTTCGAGCTCCCGATCGGAACCGACTCATACGGATATATCACCGGAAACTATGCCCAGCTCAAGATCACGGCGGAATACGACTATTCTGAAGAGCCGGTGGACACATCGTTCCTGTTCTATTTCGGACCTGCGGAATTCCTTGAGGCCGACGACTCATCATATCCGACACAATTCGCATTCAATTCGAGCGACCATGAGACTTCTGCTCAATACGGAGGAGAAGGCGTGAAGGCCACGGACAAGATATATGTGGAAGGCGGTGCTGGAATAAAACCGGTCATTAAAGCGACCGAAATCAAGGATATCCTCGATTCGCTTCTTGCGGCAGAGGGCATTGTCGACTATGACGAAGTCGTCATAAACAGGGCTACGATCACACTCCCGTTCGAGGCATCGGGAGAATTTACCGAACTGGAGAAGTTCCCGACCATTCTCAGCCCGACAGTGCGTCTGAGGAGCTCAGACGGGGTCTATGTTTCATACGCAGGACTAACAGACTCAAGCATAGAGAGCGAGAATCAGGGAGATATTAACCGTTCGCTTTTCAATTATGCACCGGACATCAGCCACCATGTGCAGGAAATTCTTAGACTCGACAGGGATGACGAGGATTTCGAAGAGACTATAGAGAAATACGATATCTGGTTCCTTATCATGTATTCCGAAGTTGAAACAAGCGCATCCACGACAGGATATAGCGAATACTATCAGAATCTTCTGTACAACTCATACTACAACAGCATGATGTATGACCCATATAGCTATGGTTATGGATACAGCAGCTACGGTTACAGCAGCTACGGATATGGCAGCAACTATTACAATTATCTGATGATGGCTGCCTATGCAAGCGGTAGCAGCAGTACAGACAGCAGTTCATACACCGTTACGCTCGACAAGGACAGATTCTACAACGCGACGCTCAACGGGCCTGAATCGACAGGACGCAAGCCTCAGTTGAAGGTGACATTCTCGGCACCGAAATCTGCTGAAGCGGAATAGACAGACGCATATACTATGGAAAGAGAGACTGGCCGGATGGTCAGTCTCTCTTTTGTATCAAAAGATAAAACTATTTTGCGTTTACCTTGTCCTCGATGTACTTGATAGCATCACCTACTGTTGCGATCTTGTCACCAGCGTCATCGTCAGGAATCTCGATCTCGAACTTCTTCTCGAAATCCATGATAAGTTCTACGATGTCAAGTGAATCTGCACCAAGGTCGTTAGTGAAGCTAGCTGTCTCAGTCACCTCAGAAGCATCAACGCCCAATTTCTCGACGATGATTGCCTTTACGTCTTCTGCAATATTTGCCATAACGTTTTGATTTTTAGTTAATAATAGTATTTAATACACGTATATTTCGCGCTTAATCGATGCAAAATAAGTAAAAAAAATCCGAAAATAAAAATTTTGGTCTGTAAAGGTGGACTATCGGTCTTCTGACGATGATGAACGGCTGAGTTCAAGCCATACACGGAAGCCGTTCAACGAGTTCAGAAGATAGAACACCCACATTATCACCATCACGGCGGCATGTGCCTCTCCGCGAGCCACACATATGCTCCACATCACTACACTGACCACATTTGTTATTATCCAAAGGGCCCACTGCTCCATGAAAGCCAGAGCCATCAGGGCCTGTGCGATTATGCTGAGGACTGTCGTAGTGGAATCCTTGAACGGCTGTGGATCTCCGAAATATCTGAGCACGAATCCCCCTGCAATAACTGCAGCAGCACAGCCGACTGCGAGTACAGCGCGCTGGCGCCAAGAGAAACGACGTGCCTTGACCTGCACCCCGGAGCCATCAGCCTCTGCTTCAGACATCGCCGCTCCCCTCTTCCTCCACTGCCACCAGCCAATAAACTGCATGGGGACATAGTAAAGAGCATTGAGGGCAGCATCACCGTAAAGGGCTGCCTTATAGGATATATAGGCATACATGGACACGTTCACTATTCCGAATAGATAGTTCCATATGCTGCCCTTGGCCACAAGAACCACACAAAGGACTCCGGCAATCCCTGCCACGGAACCGACGATGTCAATAGTTCCGCTCAGGATGGAATATATCACATTTGAAGCAACGACTCCTACGATGAGGAACCAGTCATACGGGGAAAGGATTTTTTCTTTCATTCTTCTGTTGATTTATTAAGTTCCTGCAATATTCTCTCTGCCAAAGAGCGACCGACAAGGGCTGCGATATCATCCAGAGAAGCCGCCGCTATACGTGCAACGCTGCCGAAATGCAGGAGAAGGCGCTGCTCGGTCTTCTCTCCGACTCCCTTGATGCTTTTGAGGGCGGACTCCACCTGAGACTTGCTCCGCAGATTCCTGTGGAAGGTTATTCCGAAACGGTGAGCCTCGTCACGGATCTGCTGAAGGACTTTCAGAGCCGGTGAGTTCCTGTCTATGAACATCGGATACGGATCACCCACCCGATAAACCTCCTCCATACGTTCCGCAAGGGCAATCAGGGTCAGCCTGTCCGTAAGTCCGAGTTCAGACAGAGCCTCGAACGCAAATGCCAGCTGACCTTTGCCGCCGTCAATCACCACCAGTTGAGGTATATCCTCCGGATTCTCCTCCAGCATTCGGGAATAACGCCTGTTCACGACCTCCTTCATAGTGGCATAGTCATTAGCGCCCACCACTGTCTTGACCTTGAAATGCCTGTAATCCTTCTTGGACGGAACTCCGTTCCTGAACACCACGCAGGCTGAAACCGGGTTGGTTCCCTGGGTGTTTGAGTTATCGAAACACTCTATATGCACAGGGAGTTCCTTCATGCCGATCTGCTTCTGGAGCGACTCCATGACCATATTCCTGTATGCATCCGGATCCGTATGCTCCTGCTGTTTCAGCGCATTCAGACGCATCTCCTTCGCATTGCGGGCGCTAAGTTCCAGAAGCGCCAGTTT
>CAZMNZ010000069.1:0-2450 GCA_964567765.1 uncultured Muribaculaceae bacterium | reverse complement strand
ATGACAGACTTGCTGTAGTGTTTCTCCAGGGACTGGAGTTTCTCCTTATATATCTGGGCCTGCTCGAAATCCATCCTCTGGGCAGCCTCAGTCATCAGTGCACGGTAATGCTGCATTATCTCGCGGCCGCCGCCCTTGAGCAGTTTCACGATCTCCTCTATGCTCTCGTTATATTCCTTCTGAGAAATCCCGCCGATGCAGCAGCCGCGACATTTCTTTATGTGATAGTTCAGGCAGGGACGGTATTTGCCACGGAGTATGGCGTCCGAGGTTATCTTCAGATTGCAGGTGCGGAGCTGATAGGCGCTGTGGAAGAACTCCACCAGATTGCGCGCATGCACCACACTGCTGTATGGGCCGAAATAGCGCGAACCGTCCTTGACGACGCGCCTTGTGAGAAAGACCTTCGGGAAATCGCCGGCGCTGACGCATATCCACGGATAGGTCTTGGAATCCTTCAGCAGGATGTTGTAGCGCGGCTTGAACTGCTTGATCAGGTTGTTCTCCAGCAGAAGGGCGTCCGCCTCCGACTCCACCACAGTATATTGCGCATCAGCAATCTTGGAGACCATCACGGCCGTCTTGCGCGTCAGCCTCTCGGCCGGCACGAAATACTGCGCCACCCTCTTGTGCAGGTCCTTGGCCTTGCCCACATATATGACATTCCCCTCGGAGTCATAATACCTGTAGACTCCGGGGGAATGTGGAAACAATGATATTTTCTCTTTCAGGGTCACTTCGCAGAAACATATTCTGCTACAGCCTCCTCGATGCCGGCTCCGTGGAGACCGCGCTTGAGGATGGTGCCGTCAGGACCGATGAGCATCACATGAGGGATGCCTTCGATTCCGTAGATTTCCGTAGGGATGCTCTGAGCGTTGTTGATCTGATCCCAGGTCATGTTCAGTTTTGCCGCAGTCTCGATGGTGACCTCCACCGGCTGACGCTCCCAGACAGCGATGCTCAGGACATTGAAGTCCTTGCCCTTATACTTGTCGTACACCTGCTTGATGTTAGGCATCTCGCGACGGCACGGACCGCACCAAGGCGACCAGAAGTCCACAAGGACATATTTTCCGTTGCCGACATAGTCCGAGAACTTAACCTCCTGATACTTAGGCTGAGGAGGAACGCTACGTGTCTGACCGACAACTGTATTCACGGTAAAATCCTTGAACATCTTGCCCTCACCGGTCTCCACACGGGCTGCAATCGCCTTTCTCATCCTCTGCACATATCTGTGCTCCTGAAGAGCCGGTGCAAGGAGGTTCATGAGGGAGTCCAGCTGCTGATCCTCAAACTCGTTGATGAGGTTCTGAAGAGCATAGAGAGCAACAAAATTATCCGTATTCTCTGTATAAGTCTTAAGATTATGGTCGTTGTATGGGCCGAAGAAAGACTCATAGAACGCTTCCAGCTTAGCCTTCTTCTCGTCATCAGTCATGAGAGTGTCGCCCATGATCTCCCTTTGAGTGTTCGAATACTCGTCCACATAGGCCTGCTCAGCCGCATTGAACGCATTGAGACGCTCCTGAACTGAGATCTTCGGAGACTTTGACGTCACTGTAGTAACCTCATCGAGAACCACCGTCAGCGGGGTTCCGTCCGCGATGAAGTTCGCTCCGTAATTCGCTGCCTTGACAGTTGCAACCGCTGTGAGGTCCACAGGAAGATTCACGGAGAACTTTCCGTCAACGACAGGGACGAGGGTATCCACTGTTTCCCCCAGGGTTATGCTAACCTCTTCTATACCTGCAGGAACCACTGTTCCCACAACCTCAGTGACATCCGCAACCTGCGCGCAGGATGCCATGACAATGGCGCCAAACGCCATGCTCATGACTGTTCTTGCCTTCATATCTTATTGAATTTTAGATTATCAAACTTAAGAAAGACTTTCAAAGTTATAAAATATCTCCGTCTTATCAAGGGCAATCTTTACAATTAATGAGCATCTATGTAAAAAACAGCTATGTAATTATTTCTAAGGGAAACCACAAAAAAGGGGTCGGCTTTTCAGCCAACCCCTTCTTAATGTATGTAGAGTCTACAATTACTTGTTGTCTCTGCGTCCGCCACGTCCGCCACGACGACGGTCGCCGCCACGTCCACCACGGTTGTTGTTTGACTGCTGAGCCTGCTGAGCAGCGATGCCTGCGTTAGGAGAGAGATCCTTCTTTCCGTAAACCTCGCCGTTGCAGATCCATACCTTGATACCGAGTACGCCTACCTTGGTGTGAGCCTCAGCGAGTGCATAGTCGATATCAGCACGGAATGTGTGAAGAGGTGTACGACCTTCCTTGATCATCTCGCTTCTTGCCATTTCGGCACCGCCAAGACGACCGCTGATCTGAACCTTGATACCCTCAGCACCAACACGCATTGCAGTTGCAATAGCCATCTTGATAGCACGACGGTATGATACACGACCCTCGATCTGACGAGCGATT
>CAZMNZ010000068.1:0-11202 GCA_964567765.1 uncultured Muribaculaceae bacterium | reverse complement strand
GCGTCAGTATATATGTACTGCTCCTGAGGGTCAGGATATTTGCCTGTGAAGACAGGCTGGAACTCCTCGCATCCCGCGAAGAGCGCCGCTGCCAACATTATTGTATATATTTTCTTCATAACTTATCTTGTTATAGATTTCTCGACTCGGCCTTCGGCCTCGCTCGAAATGACAATGTGCGCATTGCCTTTTCGACAGACCATTCTAATTGTCATTTCGACCAACCATTCTAATTGTCATTTCGACCGAGCGAAGCGAGTGGAGAAATCTCTTTAGAATCTGAAATAGAGGTTCAACATATAATTGATACCCTGCATGTAGAAGTACTTCGAATCGAAACGGTAGTACCTCTCCATGCTCTTGCTGTCGATCAGACGGGTCTGCTCGTATCCTCCGGTCTTCACGCCACGGTTGTTGGTTATGTTCTGGACATTGAGCGAAAATCCGAAGTTATACTTGCGGTCGATGTACCACGACTTTCCGATGCTTGCATTCAGAAGGAAGACAGGGTCGAACTTCTCCTGAGCCGTCATATACTCGATCTCCACAGGGGTCATGATCTTGTCAGGACCGGCCACTGCCATGTCTGTCCTGTAGAGAGGATTCATGTCGAGGTATGAGTTTGCAAAGTACTGGGCATCAATCTCGAAGAACCAGTATGAATTGGTCCTGTAGTTGAGTCCGAGGTTGGTCGCGAGCTGCGGAGTCGAAGGCACATAATGCTTCTGGTACTTCTCGATCTCCGGCATGGCTCCGGCCTTTGGAAGGCCGTTCTCATCAAGGTCGCCGGCAGCATATACATACTGTCCCGCATCATCCTTCCTATATACAGGGCTTGTCGCCCAGAAAGGAACCATCTGGTTGTCGAAGATGACCTCCGCACTGTTGTCCACGGTCTGAGTCATGCGAGGAACCGAAGTATATATGTACTCACCCCAGCTCACTGCACCCTCGACAGAGAGTCCCTGGACAGGGAGAGGAACCTTGAAGCCGAGTTCGATACCCATATGACGCTGGTCGATTCCGCTCATCGCGAAGTTGGTGAACGAGTTCTGAGAGTCATCATAGAAACTCATCATGTCGGTCTGGTCCATGATCTTGGTGAAGAATCCTGTCACGCGGACATTGTAGCCGTTGTTGCTGAACTGATAGTTGATGTCAGTCGAAAGGGTCTTCATCGTCTCAAGGTTAGGCACGAGGGAATTTCTTGTACGTGGAGAGATGAACGACTGGGCGAATGTCGGGGCATCGTTGAAATAACCTGCATTCGCATATACCCTGTGGCCGCCCTCGATATGATACTGAAGGCCAAGTTTTGCTGAATATGTGAAGAACTGCGGACGTGCAGACTCTCCCTTAGAAGTGATTGCCGTCTTCACGCCGTTCACCATCTCGTAGGTTGTGAAGTTCTGTCCGTCGATGATGAATTCGCTTCCGTCATCGTTCAGGCCTGCAAAAAGTCCCTTTCTCACAAGGCCCTCTCTCCAGAATGTAGCATAGCCTGCCTCCAGAGCAAGGTTAGCCTTGAATCCTCCGAGGTCGAGAGAACCGTTTGCCCAAAGGTTTGCGTTGCGCACGTGGGCATAGTAGTCATAGCCGTACTTGTCCCCCTTGTGGAGCACCTGAGCCGCACCGTTTGCAAGGTAGTAGTCCAGGTCGTTCTGCACCATTGCAGGAGAAGAAGCGAAGTCACGCTCGGCGAACTGGTCAATGTTCAGATAGTAGTCTCCGCCGAGGAGGTCATCCATCTTCTTGTAGTACTCAGTGCGGTTCCACTTGAGGTTCAGGCCTCCGGTCAGAGTGAATATCTTTGCTGCATTCCACTTCACGTTGGCTCCGACATTGATGTCGTTCTGGTCAACGCGACGCTCTTCGATAGCATATTTCGAGCGGCGGAGTCCGTCTGCGTCGTAGTTGTTGTAGTTGACATTGTACAGACGGTCCCAGTTCAGATGGGTGTACTGAGGAATATCCTGCATCCAGGCATCCTTAGCCCAGGCATACTTCTCGAAGTTTGCACGGTCATAGTCAGGATCGTCCATATAGTAGTAACTAGGCAGGTTGCGGTAGTAGTCCGGACGAGGGTCTGCGGCATCATACCAGTCGAGGGCGGTGTAGCCGTTCTTTCCTGTGCGCCAGAGAACAGTCGCTGAAGTCTCAAGATTGTCAGACGGAGTAGCGGTATATTTCAGGATGGTCACCGGCTCGAATGTCTTGCGGACGCGGGCGTTGCGCACCTTTCCGTTCTGATAGCCCCAGTTCGAATTGTACATATTGTCACCCATCAGGTCATATACCTCCTGAGTCGAAGCGTTCTGAGCGCCACGCTGTCCCGGAGCCGCGAAGGTCACGAGGCTGAGTCGGTGCATGTCGCCGAACTTCTTCTCGACTCCGGCATAGTATGCGAAACTGCGGTAATATACTCCCTTCACCCAGTCGTTTCCACCGATACGTGCTGAGACGTTGAATGCATATGACCAGCCGTTGTCAAGTTCGCCGGAAGCATAGGTCGCCATAAGGCGGAGGCGGTAGAGGGCGCTGTTGGTGAGTGCGCTGAAACGCCAGCCCGGGCGCACGCTCGATGGCATTGCGTGGATGTTGGTAACGCCGTTGTATCCGCCGTAGCCATAGTCTGAAACCTCGTTTCCGACTGTTGTCTCCTTGCTGCGCATGGCCTCGTTAAGACCGCTCCACAGAGAATATGGAGAGTAGCCGGTGATGGCGTCGTTCATCCTGATTCCGCTGAGGTACACATCCTGAGACTCGTTTGTATATCCCCTGTTCTTGAATCTGATCGAACTGAAGCCGAAACTTGCGATGTTCGTGAACGGGTCGTTGCTTCCGAAAAGGATGGACGGAGCGTCTTCGAAACCGGAATCATCCATATCGAACTCCGCGAAGTTCGAGTCATCGACATCGGTCACGACCTGCTCAAGGACCATTCCCACAAAGATGAGGTCCTTCACATAGCCCTCGACTGTCACGTTCACATTTGCATCCAGGAAGCCCGGTGCCTTGACCGTCATGTCATATATGCCGTTAGGAAGACCCTCGATGAGGAATTTTCCTTCGGCATCAGAAGTTGCAGTCGCCTGCTCTGCTCCGTTCTGTGAGAGCGTGATGACAGCTGCTGCAATCGGAGCCCTGCCGGCACGGTTCACGACCGTCGCCTTCACGCCACCCCAGTCGCTGCTCTGAGCGAAGAGGCTGCATGCGCAGAGCACTGCTGCAATTGATAGTAATGCTTTCTTTGTCATATAATACTTATATATTGACCGTCAGGCGCTAAATTGGTTAAAACTCTGCCTGTCGGTGCTTTGAATCAGGTAAATTAATACATTTTCGGTACCGTCAGGCGCTAAATTGGTTAAAACTCTGCCTGTCGATGTCACGGTAAAGAATTGCTTAATCATTTTGTTATTACAATATAAGTCGGATAGTGGTCGCTGTAACCTCCGATGAAAGATCCGTTGGAGAAAGTCCTGAACGGTGTGCCCTTGTACTGTCCCTTTTGGTTGGTCAGGAACTTGGCATTGTATATGCGTCCGTAATATCCTTTCTTATGAAGTTGCCTCAAGCCGAACGTTCCTGGCTGAGGATTTGCGAGGGCATTGTTCACAAGAAGAAGGTCATATATGCTCCACACTCCCTGATATGCCAGAGAGCCGAAGCCCGCCTTCAGCATGGATGTGAACGGAGAGAAGAAGTCCTTGTCGGTGACATCCTCTCTGTTCTCCAGTCCGTGGAGATATTCCGCCATCGACGTGTCGGTCGGATTGTCGTTCATGTCACCCATGCAGACGATCTTGATGCCAGGGTACTTCTCCTGCATCATCATCGCATGGTTGTACATGATCTCGCCTCCACGGTCACGAAGCTGGTTGCCTCCCTTCTTGCCGCCCGCACGTGACGGAAGATGAGCCACATATATGGCAAAGTGCTCTCCGTCAATGGTTCCATGTACCATAAGGATGTCACGGGTCTTGAAATAGTCCTGCTGATCCTTGGTCATGACAAAGTCAATGGAACTTCCCTCGAAGGTGAACGGAATGGATTCGCTGTCCAGATACTTGAACACCTCCGGCTTATAGAGCAGGGCCACATCGACTCCACGTCTGTCCGGACCGTCGTAGTGGATGATCTGATAGTTGGCCTCAGCGATCTGCGGCTCCATCACCAGGTCTTCCAGCACGAGACGGTTCTCGATCTCTGACACTCCGAGCAGAGCATGCCAGGCACCGTTTTCTTCCTTCATGGACCTTATGACCTTGGCCATGTTCTGAAGTTTCTTCTGATACTTCACATCGGTCCACTGGTTCTTACCGTCAGGAAGGAATTCCTCGTCGTTCTTGACAGGGTCATTGTATGTGTCGAAAAGGTTTTCAAGATTATAGAAACCCACGACATAGTTCTTTGTGCCCTTTTCCTGAGCATCGGCAGTTGAAGCGATAAGCATCAACGCCGCCAGTATTGTCAGTATTCTTTTCATATCCTTTGTTTATTGGAGGACCTGTTGCACTTTTCCTCTGTTTTCGTTACAGGTACCCTGATTTTTCGGGGCACCTGTAACGGTTTTCCGGCAAAACCGTCACCGCTCTACCACCACACCGAAGAGTTCTCCGGATTCTGGGCCTCCAGCTTGGCCGCCATGTCCTCACCGACCTTTGCCGGAAGGTTCACGAAGAAATCCAGATCGGTCTTCTCCTCCAGTTCGTCGATGGACATGCTGACTGCCTTGAAGTCATAGCCGGAAGAGCCTTTGGGATAGTTCTTATGCTCCAGGTAGAATCCGGCCGCACTCCACTGAGCAAGGGTCGAAGCCTTGCTGTACCTGAGCAGAGCCTTGAAATAGTGCGACGGCACACTCATCTTCTTTCCATCAGAATCGGTTGTCGTGCCTATCGGATTCGTGACCATACATCCTGTGACAACATATGTGGTGTCGGAGTTATTTGCTATCGTCCTGACCCTGTCTTCCAGAGCCTGCCATATGCCCTCGTTATGCTCGTTCAGCTGAGGGGTGAGATTTGTTCCGTAGAAGGTCTGCACATTGGCATCCTTGCAGCAGAGTCGGTCTGCGGAAGGAAGTTGATGACCACGGGCATAGTCTCCGCCATAACCTCCGAACGGAGCGGAAGAATAAGCGGATCCCAGCAGCGGATCATACGCCCATGCATTTGTCCTGTCCACGATCTTGTTCGTATAGAACTTGCAGAGCGGATATGCCACCCATACCGCAACAAGGTCATCCTGGCTCCAGCCGAAGGAGTAGTTGCGGTAGGTCTTGCCGTCGTTCGGATATTTGAAACTATGTGCGTAATAACTCAGGCTTTTGTCATCCAGAGCCGGAAGTTCCATCCAGGCTACCTTTGTCAGATCCATGTCTTCTGGAGCAGGCTGGTTGTCTTCCTTGCTGTCATCCTCCTGGTCTTCCGAAGCAGACTGGGTCACCTGACAGGTGCTCCGCTGTGTACCTGAGGTGATTACGATTTCGAGAGAACGAGACTGTCCGGAAGTGTTGTCGTCATAACTGAGTATCACATTCGTCTTGTTCCCTGTTCCGCTTGTCGGCGAGACTTCCGCCCAGTCGACGGCAGCATCCTGCCCTTTCAGTGAAAGTTCCCAGGCTCCGTTGCATGTGACGTTGACAAACATGGAGCCCCCCTTCGCCGTCACCTGAGAGGTCTTGACTGACACCTCTGCCACAACAGCCGGTTCCGGCTCCTCGCAAGAAGTCAGGAAAAGGCCACAGACGGCTGTCACAGCCACTGCAAATCCCAATATTTTATTGATTTTCATCATCCTCTTTTAGACCATCAAAAGGGCCCGGCCTGCTGGCCGGTCCCTTTTAAGATACTGTAGAATATTGTTCTACTACTCAGTGTAAACTGTAATGCTGTCCATCCTCACCTGAGCAGACAAAGTTTCTACCACATACGAATCTGCCGCAGCAGTTAAGTCAACTTGCACTGTTTTACCGTCTATGGCAACCGTTCCAGTCGTGATCGAACTTTTAAGTGCTTCTGCATAACTTGCACTATTGCAAGCGAACCAAATCTTTGTCATTCCCGAACACTCTACTGTAAGTTTTGACGACTTGTAGAAGCGTGCAGGATTCGAATAATCAGCAACATTGTTAGTCGAAGCACCCTTATCATTGACAACCTTGATTCCATTCTGTTCCCAAACCTGCTGGCTTGTAGTATACGTTGTCCTATTAGCGACATCGGAAAAAGAAATAGTTGCCGTTCCGGCAGGTATTTCTATCTCGGTATCGCCACCAGTATTGCCTCCAGTGCTGTCACCGCCTTCATTGCCACCCTCCTGAACTGTAAGGTCCTTGGTTCCCTCATAGAGACATGGGAGAAAACTTGCATCCTGAGTTTCTCTGTATGCTCCATAAGAGTCATAACCAGAAGAGAACTGTATCCACTTTGGAGCCAAGACATTCGTAATCTTGAATGTACCATCTGACTGAGCCTCAACTTTCCACACATGACCGGAAGTCGGTTCCTTTGAGACATTAAAATTCTTATAATCGTCATCTGCCACATAAAGGAATCTTCCATCTGACTGCATTATGGTATATCCACCTTCAACAGCCGTAAACACAAAACCATATTCATCAGAAGTTGTAATCTTTCCTTCCGAATCAGGAGTCACAGCATTCTCATAAAGATAGCCATATGTACGAGATGACTCAATTGGCTTTGCTACGATTCCATCAGCATAAATCACATATTTCTTTCCACTTGTAACCTGAGAAACCTTTGTATACACATCAGTAGGCCAGGTCTGCATGCTTCCACCTGTATTGTCACCGCCAGTATTGTCACCACCTGTAGAGCCGGTTCCGAAGTCCTTTGCTACTGCCTTTGAGAAATCAACTGCAGTTCCTTCCTTGGCAGAAGCCACAAGTTTGAAGTCATCCATACGGTATGAACTTGCAACATCAACTGCCATGCAGATTGAAAGAGCTGTCGTACCTGCCGGCACTGAGAAGTTTGCAGTAGCCACGTTCCAACGGCCTTCTGTTGTACCGCCTGCGAATGTATAGTCTGTGAGTTCAACCCACTTTGCTCCACCGTCTGCGCTGAGCCAGATATGGAACTCTTCGTTCTTGAAGAGGCTGCCGTTGTCCTGAGAATACTTCTCGGTTCCGAAAGTGAGTTCAAGACCTGTTGCCTCACCGAGGGCGATTCCATGAGTTGCAAAATAAGCAGACTTTCCGAAGAACATGTTGTTGTTACCTGATCCAGGATAGTCAGAATAGCTGCTATTTGAAGTTGAGTTCGCACGTGCTGACATTCCGCTGAATGCATATGTCACGTTTGCCGCACCTGTTCCCTTCTGATTCTTCCAGCCCTCGAACTGATCAAGATACGGCCATGATTCACCAGAGCCATAAGTCTTCTGAGCCACTTCCTTGTCATAGTCATTTGAATAAATCACAAGCGCATCAGCAGAACCCTTAAGACCAGCCTGCTTCACTGTCAGATACTTCGTCTGCATTCCGATTGAGAACGCCACTGACACCTCACGGTCGTAATCCTCATTTGACAATGCGGAGACAGTAACTTCCTGAGCATCAGCTGAAGCTGTTCCTGATGCAGGATCGACAACTAGCCAATCGGCAGCAGTCTCATCGACCGTCACAGTCCAGTCACGCGTAGCAGTAACCTCAACAGTTACCTCGCCACCGGCTGCTTCCAATGTCACTTCTTCCTGACTCAATGCGATGCTGGGAGTGCCGAGATCGACCTTCTCATTTTCGCACGCAACAAATGCCATAGCGGATGCCATGACAGCTGCAAATAAACTTTTAAGCTTCATAATCTTTTGTTGTATTGATAAATAATTTCTGCACACATATCTGCCTGCAAGGGCAGTCTTACAAAAATAATACTTTATTCAATATTTTCAATGTCACAGCCGGAAATATTGCATTCCGCATTTGCAAGAGGACGCAATAATAATTATTTTTGCGCGCTGTATGAGGATTGGAAACATAGAACTGGGAGACAGGCCGCTTTTTCTGGCGCCGATGGAGGATGTGACTGACGCATCCTTCCGTTTCATATGCAAGGAATTCGGAGCCGACATGATGTACACGGAGTTCATCTCGTCTGACGGGCTTATCCGTGATGCCCGCAAGTCGCTCGAAAAACTTGTGACGTATGATTATGAGGCACCTATAGGCATCCAGATCTATGGAAACATTCCCGAAGCGATGGTCGATGCGGCAGTGATGGCCGAGCGTGCGGCGGAGATTGCCGGAGGACACGGAGCCGACCTCGTGGACATCAATTTCGGCTGTCCGGTGAGCAAGATTGCCCGCAGAGGGGCCGGATCAGGAATGATGAGGGAGCCGGACAAGATGGTGGAAATCACCAGAATGGTGGTGAATGCAGTGAAACTGCCGGTGACCGTTAAGACTCGTCTGGGCTGGAACGAGGACTCGAAGATCATCGTCGAACTGGCCGAGAGGCTTCAGGATGTGGGAATACAGGCCCTCACGATCCACGGACGCACACGCTGCCAGATGTACAAGGGAGAGGCGGACTGGACTCTGATCGGGAAGGTGAAGGAGAATCCGCGGATGCATATCCCGATCATCGGAAACGGAGACATTTCCTCGCCGCAGAAGGCTGCCGAGGCCTTTGACAGATACGGCGTCGATGCGATAATGATAGGCCGCGCGACATATGGTCATCCGTGGATATTCAAGGAGATAAAGCATTATCTTCAGACCGGGGAACTGCTCCCGCCGATGAGTGTTGTCGACAGGGTGGAACTGGCGAAGAGGCATCTTGCCAAGTCATTGGAAATCAAGGGAGACCGTGTGGGAGTGCTGGAGATGAGACGACATCTTTCGTGCTATTTCAAGGGACTTCCGGACTTCAAGGAGACCCGCCTGAAACTGGTCACCCTGAACGACCCTGCGGAACTTTTCTCCACGCTTGACGGGATTGCCGACCGCTGGGGCTCATACGAAGCTCCTCCTGCAACTAACGTATATAGTTTATGATGGACAAGATATTATTATTCCCATACTGGCTTGCCTTGAAGATAAGGCATTTCATGTTCGACCACGGTCTGAAGAAGGTTCGCACGGCCGATGTGCCTACGATATGCGTGGGCAATGTCACCGTAGGAGGCACCGGAAAGACCCCGCACACCGAGATGCTGCTGCGCACCCTCCTTCAGGACACCGTCTGGGGAGAGAGGAATATCGCTGTCCTGTCGAGAGGCTACAAGAGAAAGACACGCGGCTTTCAGCAGGTGACCGCTGACGGAACCGCCAGGGAATATGGCGACGAGCCTATGCAGATCAAGAAGAAGTTCCCGTTCATCACCGTGGCAGTGGACAAGTTCAGGACTGAAGGATGCGACTTTCTGAGCCATCCGGACAAACTTCAGACCTCGAAGAAGGCTCGCCGCTGCAAGGACAAGAATATGCCGGCTGCGGACCTGATAATCCTGGACGACGCATATCAGCACAGGGCTCTGAAACCTACGGTCTCCATCGTGCTGGTCAATCACGAAAGGCCTGTATTCAACGACCATCTGATGCCGCTGGGGCGCCTTCGCGACCTGCCTGAAAGAGTAGGAGCGGCTGATATGATCATAGTCTCGAAATGTCCTCAGGATATGAATGCATGGCAGAAATGCACATGGGCGGAGGCTCTCGGAGTGGAGCATTACGACGCCTCCCTCTGCCAGGGAGTACGCAAGGACGGCCGCAGACAGTTCATATTCTTCACTACCATCACCTACGATGCTCCGGAGGCAGTCTTCCCTGAGGGAGATCCAAGATATGTATATGCAAAGAGGCTCATCCTCTTCTCTGGAATCGCCAACGACCTGCCTCTGAGGCACTATCTCAGCAGTTCATATAAGATTGTCCGTCATTTCGACTTCCCTGACCACCACAAATTCTCGTGGTCGGACATGATGTCGATAAGAGACGAGGCCAATGCCTTCCCGACCTCTGTCGTGATGACGACAGAAAAAGATTGCCAGAGAGTCCGCGACTGCAAGAGACTCCCTGACAACCTTAAACAGCGTATGTTCTATACTCCTATCAAGACCGTCTTCTTCTCGGATGAGGAGCATGCGACATTTGCCGCTACTCTGAACGACCTTCTGAAATAACCTTGTTCTGGATTTCCACCGAAGCCTCATGGATCGCATTGAAGACCTCCTTGATGAAGTCTTCCGGAAGGTCATATTCCTGACCCTTTACAACCACCTTTGCAAGCACCTTGTCCCAGCGCGAAGTCTGGAGGATGGCGACATTGTTTGCCTTCTT
Organism: uncultured Muribaculaceae bacterium; assembly: GCA_964567765.1. Lineage (GTDB taxonomy): Bacteria > Bacteroidota > Bacteroidia > Bacteroidales > UBA932 > Cryptobacteroides. Next base: position 890 of record CAZMNZ010000068.1, on the reverse strand, counting down.
GTATTCTCCGATCTGACGGCTCACCTTCATTCTTGCGCCGAGGGTGTAAAGCAGATTCTCATCGAGAATATCAATCTTCGCACGAAGTTGGTCTATATTCTCCTTCCACTCCTTGGAGTCTGAGTCTGAATCCCTTACGGTGATCCTGTTGTAGAGAAGGTCGCTGAGTTCGTCCGGGGTCAACTGCTGCTTCGCATCGCTCAGAGCGCACGAAGGATTGCAGTGAGACTCGATCATGAGGCCCTCGAAACCCAGGTCGAGAGACCTCTGGCTGAGTTCCTGGATATAGTCCTTGCAGCCTGCCATATGGCTCGGATCCACAAAGAACGGGAGTTCCGGATGACGGCTGCGCAGTTCGATGGCCATCTGCCACTGAGGATCGTTGCGGTACTTGATCTTGTCTGCCGTCGAGAATCCCCTGTGGATGACTCCGAGTTTTCTGATTCCGGCACGGTTCAGACGCTCCAGCGCACCGATCCAGAGGTCAATGTCAGGGTTGACCGGGTTCTTGACCAGAACCGGAATATCCGTATCTTTCAGCGCATCAGCGATCTCCTGGACGAGGAACGGATTGGCTGTGGTGCGCGCTCCGAGCCACACAAGATCGACTCCATATTTCAGGCACTCGAACACATGCTTCTCGCTGGCCACCTCCGTGGATATCTTCAGGCCATATTCCTTCTTGACCCTCTGCATCCATTTAAGGCCGGGAGCACCGACGCCCTCGAACGAGCCGGGGTGGGTGCGAGGTTTCCATATTCCTGCACGATAGACGTTGATTCCCATCTCCTTCAGGCCCTTGGCCGTCTCCACGACCTGTTCCTCGGTCTCTGCGCTGCACGGTCCTGCCACCACGCTCGGTCTCGGTTCCGTAAACATGCCCCACTCAT